>MNYD01000149.1 GCA_001872925.1 Dehalococcoidia bacterium CG2_30_46_19
ATGAGGAATGGGGTCAGGGGGAAGTCTGGCAGCAATTATGCCCGCTGTGTGGGCCATATCAACCAGGAATTTGGCACCCACCTTGTCAGCAATGTAGCGAAAGCGCTCAAAATCAATGATTCGGGGGTAAGCACTAGCTCCAGCGATAATAAGTTTAGGCTTATGTTCCAGGGCAAGTTTTTCTACTTCATCGTAATCAAGCATCTCAGTGTCGCGTTTCACGCCATAAGAGATAAAGTTATATAATTTTCCGGAGAAACTGATCTTTGAACCGTGGGAAAGGTGCCCACCCTGGTCGAGTCTCATGCCCATCACGGTATCACCGGGCTGAAGTAAAGCTGAGTAGACTGCCATGTTAGCTTGAACGCCGCTGTGAGGCTGTACATTGGCGTGCTCGGCATCGAACAGTTTTTTCGCTCTGTCAATGGCTAATGTCTCCACGGCATCTATATAAGTGCAGCCACCGTAGTAGCGGCGTCCCGGGTAGCCTTCAGCGTATTTATCGGTCATCAAGCAGCCTTGAGCTTCGAGTACAGCAAGGTCAGCGTAATTTTCGGAAGCAATGAGATTTATGTGGCTTGCTTGCCTCTTTTTCTCCTGCTCCAGAATCTGAGCTACCTCAGTATCATGCCGGGCGATATGGGAAGTTGTTTTGAGTTTCATGTTTGGTGTTATCATACTATCTCTCTTTGCCTTAGTCAATTTGGGTCGAACTTGGTTGACAGCCCAACCTGGGAGTGGTATATTTCAGCTAAATTAGCAATCTCATTGGGGAAGTGCTAAATGAGTTTGATAGAGGAAAGAAGAGAAACTATTTTGAAGATAATAGTTGGTGAGTATATTTCCAGGGCAATGCCTGTTGCCTCGAGGACCATCGCTGAGGATTACGCTTTGAAGGTAAGTCCAGCCACCATTCGCAATGATGTAGCTTATTTGGAAAGCGAAGGATACATTACTCATCCTCACCACTCTGCGGGTAGTGTTCCTACTGATAAAGCTTATCGCTGCTATGTAGGATTGCTGGGGGATGCGCTTGGTCTTCCCGAGGATGAACAATACTTTTTTTATCAGCTATTGCGGGAGGCGAGGGACAGGATTGAGCAGCAGCTAAGGCTAGCGGTGTTTTTTCTGGCCAGATTTGCTCACAATCTGGCAATAGTGACATCGCCAAGGGCGCCGGAAAGCCGGTTTAAACACCTTGATTTAGTGAGCTTGCAGGATTTTGTAGCTTTGCTAATCTTAGTTTTATATGGCGTGGGAATCAGACAACGAATTTTATCTTTTGATGAAGCAGTTTCTCAGGATGAATTGACTGCCTTGTCCAACAAGTTCAATGCTATTTATGGGGGGATGACGGGCAATGGAATTTTAGCTAGTGAGCCAAAGCTTTCCCGTGAGGAAAGGATAGTAACTCAGGCGGTAGTGGATATAATGGAAACGGAAAATAGGCTGGAATATGGTAAGCCTTGCATCGAAGGATTGTGCCTGTTATTGAACCAGCCCGAATTCTACCAAAGCCCCAGGATAATCACTATATTAGAGCTGTTAGAGAAGGAAAGTTGGCTGGCAAACGTGCTTGGACAGCGAGCTTGCATGGGAAAGGCAGAGGTAATTATTGGTGAAGAGAATAGGGAGGAGGTGTTACAGGATTTTAGCTTGGTGGTCAGCCAATACGGGGTTTCCGGTAAAGCAAGTGGTGTCGTCGGTGTGCTTGGTCCCAAGCGGATGGATTATTCCCGAGTCATTTCCTCAGTAAATTCTGTTTCCACATTATTGAGCGAATCAGTAGCTGAATACATCTAGAGGAGTTTTAAACTTTGTCTGAAGAAGGATTAACCAATGATGAAATAGGCGAGGCTGATGTTGAGCAGGCAAGTGTAGAGGATATCGAGACGCTACAGCAAGCTTTAGCAGAGCAAAAGAAAGGAGCGGAGAAATATTTAGCGAATTGGCAAAGAGCTCAAGCTGACCTTGCTAATTACAAAAAGCATGTTGGGCAGGAAAAGCAAGAGATTTTAGATTTTGGTAATAGCACGCTTATCCTGAGTTTATTGCCTGTTGTAGATGATTTTGAAAGAGCTTTTAAGTCGCTACCCTCGGAACTTGCCGAGGTGAATTGGATTGAGGGTATTAAAATCATATATAATAACCTTAAAGCGGCGCTGAAAAAGGCGGGGGTAACTGAAATTGAGGCTAAAGGAGAGAGATTTGACCCCCATTTACACGAAGCGACGATGAGTCAGGTGGGTGAGGAAGGAGTGGTATTGGAGGAAATTCAGAAGGGTTATAGGTTGAAAGATAGAGTGCTCCGCCCCAGTTTAGTAGTAGTAGGCAGGGGCAAAGAAGAAATAGAGGAGGAAAGCCATGGCGAAAGCAGTAGGGATTGACCTGGGGACCACACTTAGTGAGGTGGCAGTTATGGAAGGGGGAGAGCCCAAAATTATCCCCAGTGCTGAAGGTAGCAATCTGGTTCCTTCGGTAGTAGCGGTAAGCAAAACAGGTGAACGTTTGGTAGGAGAAATAGCCAAGCGCCAGGCAATAGTTAATCCTGATAACACTATTTTCAGTGTTAAGCGTCTTATCGGGCGTAAGTTTAACGATGCTTCGGTCCAGTATGATATAAAGAGATTACCATACAAAATCACTGCGGCGCCTAATGGTGATTGCCGGGTGGTTATGGGGGGTAAAGAATATAGTCCGCAGGAAATTTCAGCGATGATATTGCAAAAACTGAAAGCTGATACTGAAGCTTATCTTGGGGGAAAAGTCACCGACGCCGTGATTACTGTGCCTGCTTACTTTAATGACAGTCAGAGGCAGGCGACTAAAGACGCTGGCGCCATAGCTGGTTTTAACGTTCTCCGTATTATTAATGAACCCACAGCATCATCACTAGCCTATGGAATGGATAAGAAGAAAGATGAAACCATTGCCGTTTATGACTTTGGTGGAGGCACATTTGATATTTCCATCCTTGATATAGGCGAAGGCACTTTCCAGGTCAAGTCAACTAACGGTGATACTCACCTTGGTGGGGATGACATTGACCAGAGAATTATGGATTGGATATGTGATGAATTCAAGAAAGAGCAAGGCATTGACTTGAAGCAGGACAGGATGGCATTGCAGCGGTTAAAAGACGCTGCTGAGAGGGCTAAGAAAGAGCTATCCACAGTGGTTCAGACAGAGATAAATCTCCCATTCATCACCGCGGATGCTTCTGGTCCCAAGCATCTTACCATGACGCTTAGTCGAGCCAAGCTGGAGCAACTATCGGCTGACTTAATAGAGAGGAGCATTGGACCCTGCCGCCAAGCTTTAAGCGACGCCAGGCTCACTCCAGCTCAAATTAATAATGTAATTCTAGTTGGTGGTCAGACAAGGATGCCCAAGGTTCAGGATACCTTGAGGCAGTTTTTTAGTCGAGAACCTGTGAAGGGTGTCAACCCTGATGAGGCGGTGGCTTTGGGAGCTGCCATTCAAGCTGGGGTGCTCAAAGGTGAGGTGGGAGAGATTCTCCTTCTCGATGTTACCCCGCTTACTTTGGGCATAGAGACTCTGGGAGGGGTAGCCACGACGCTTATTCCTCGTAATACCACCATTCCTACCTCAAAGAGCCAGATTTTCAGCACTGCTAGTGATAGTCAGCCAAGTGTGGAAATACATGTTCTCCAGGGGGAACGTCCCATGGCGGCTGATAGTCGAACTTTAGGGCGTTTTATGCTCGATGGCATTCTACCGGCGCCAAGAGGTATGCCTCAAATTGAAGTAACTTTTGATATCGATGCTAATGGAATCCTTAATGTTAGTGCTCGGGACAAAGGCACCGGGAAGGAGCAGAAAATCACCATCACCGCCTCTAGTGGACTCAGCAAGGGAGAGGTGGAGAAGATGCAGAGGGATGCGGAAACGCATGCTGTTGAAGATGCTAAGCGTAAGGAAGAAACCGAAACTCGCAATGCTGCTGATAACCTTGCTTATACTGCTGAGAAAACGCTTCGAGAGCATGGAGATAAAATACCTGGAGAGCTAAAACAGGAAATAGAAGGCAAGATAGCTGCAGTTCGCTCAGCGCTTCAAGGCAAGGATATAAATGCTGTTCGTAATGCCGTGCAAGAGCTATCGCAGGCTATGCAGAAGGTTGGCGCTACAGTTTATGGACAGCCTGGTGGGCAACCTCCCGGTGGACAACAGGGTCCTGGTGGAGAGGAAGGTCCTGTTGAAGGTGAATTCCGCGAGGTATAAGCACTAAAATACTAAGCACTACTATCTAAATCCCCGACGTTAGAGGTTTGAATTTGTTTAGAATTTAGAGATTGAAATTTAGGATTTCCCTTAAGGAGAGAAATGTCAGGAATTGAGTTAGAACAATTTGCGTTAACTGTCGAGAGGATTAGACAGAAGGCATTACAGGAGAACAGGCTGCTGGATAACCCTTCTCTCGAGGAATTGAGGGTGCTTGTGGAACAGGAACCCGGGGTAGAGAAGACAATTTATGGTAATTTTGTTGTTGAAAGTGGGCCTAGTTCCAGGGCGGCGATGTTTACCAAAAACAGCGTTGACTATCCCTTCGGCAAGGAGGAATTGCAGTTATTGGCTCAATGTGAACAGGCGTTGAGCAAAGAAAGGTTAATTTCCCTTGACAGGATTGTGGGCAATACAAGTAGTAACACTACAGTCAGGTTAATTGTCCCTGAGCGATTTGCTCATGTTGCCTATGGTGGTGGGAATCTTTTTATTCCCGTAAAGGGCAAAGTTGAACAGCCAACGTATGAGATTGTAATGTTCAGTGATGAAGCTTTTGAAGCTAATAAATCAAAACCACTTCCTCAAAAAGACATCACTATAAGGCTGGCTATGCTTGATAATGGCAGGGTCATCAAGATAATCAGGAACAGCAATTATATTGGTGAGTATAAAAAGGGAGTCTTCGCCGCTGAAGATTGGACCCATAAAACTTTTGGGGACGGAATTTTCCTGCATACCGGCTGTAGGGAGGATTACCTTCAATCAACACATGGGGATTATCGAACTGTAAGGACATTGCTCGTTGCCTTGACCGCAAATGGGAAAACAACCACCACGTGCAAAATTTTGGCGAGGAAAGGCAGGGAAAAATCCTGGCTTATCCAGGACGATGGTGGAACTCTGATGCCCGATGGTTCCTTCCATGGTTTTGAAGCTGGAGGGGTATTTGTGAAAACCGAGAGTATAAATCCCGGAAATCAAGTTGAGATATTCTATGGCTTGTTGAAACCGGAAACTCTCTGTGAGAATGTTTATGTGACGGAAGATAAAGATTTCGATTTTTACAATTTCGAAAGAACATCAAACGGGAGAGCGGTTATACGCAGGAAAGATTTCCTGCATGCCAGCCCTTATATTGACGTTGATAGGATAGATAACCTGGTTCTTATCACCAGAGGGCCGTTGATTCCAGCGATATCGAAATTAACTTTAGAGCAAGCAACCTCGTTGATGATTTTGGGGCAATCAATGGAGTCGTCCGCTGGTGACCCAACTCAGGCGGGGAAGATAAAGGGCGAGTTCTTCTATGACCCATTTGTAGCTGGTGATAGGGCGGAGCATGCCAACAGATTTTATGAAATAATGGGAGTCCTTCCTCATGTGAATTATTACTTGTTAAATACCGGGGGGATAGGTGAGGGGGCACATTATAATGATATAAGGCTGGAATTTACCATGGCGATACTGGATTCCCTATTGAGAGGTGGACTTGAAGATTGGGTAGATTCACCTACCGGATTTAAGGTACCTAGGTCGGTAAGGCATGTTGACGATATATACTTACATCCTGAGAAACTTTATTCTAGAATGGAGTTCGAGGAAAAGCAGAAAGAGCTCAATAAAATCAGGTGTGAAGCGGTGGAAAAATTTGGTAATGCTTTACACCCCAATATTAGAAACGTTTTTAGCGCAGTTTAGCCCCGTATTAAATACGGGGTTACATCGAAGGTGGATAAAATGGCTGAATTTACTAAGCTTTTGCAACAGTTGAAAGCTGAAAAGGCGCGATTGTTACAAGAGCTGGAGCAGATACAAACTTCTCAGCAAACGGCGGAAAGAAGGGCTGGCGGTCCGTTTGGCAAAAGAGGGGAGGAGGCAAGCCAGGTTTTGGAGTTAGAAAAGAGGCTGGATTTGGAAAAAAGGTTGAAGAAATCTCTTGCTGAAATAGACCATGCCCTGGAGAAGTATGAAGCGGGGACTTATGGATTGTGTGATTCTTGTGGCAAGCCTATAGAGCCCGCCCGCCTTGAAGCGATACCTCAAGCGAACTTGTGCTTGGGATGCAAGGTGCGCCAGACGAGGGATGCAAAATAAAGGGCAACTTAGACTTTTTTTGGTTGCTGCTGCTTCAATAATCGTCCTCGACCAGGTAACTAAGTTATGGGTTAGGAATAATTTGGCTCTAGGTGAGGTAGTCCCCCAGACAAGCTTCCTGAATTTAGTGCACCATGAAAATACTGGCTTCGTTTTTGGCTTACTGCCGGGACAAGTTTCTCTTCCTATCGCTACTGCTATAGCGGTGTTAATTATCATTTTGTTAGCGCGGCATTATTTATCGTCCAAGACCGCACTAAGCAATGTATCGCTAGGATTGCTCTTTGGTGGCGCCACTGGTAATTTGATAGACCGTCTTCGTCTTGGCTATGTCGTTGATTTCATTGACCTTCGTCTCTGGGATGACTTCCACTGGCCAGCGTTTAATTTCGGAGATGCTGCTATAGTGGCTGGCATAATTTTGTTCATTTATTCCCTTTATCGTACGGGATTATTCGCCAGGGTATATCACCATGGACGCGCTTCCAAAGACTAAAATGCTCCACCTCACTGTTTCCACGCCGGGCATTCGCCTTGATAGTTATTTAGTTCAGGCATTTCCTCAATTTTCTCGGGCCTATTTACAGAAATTGATTGAGCAAGGCTATATTTTGGTTAATCGAGGAAGGGCTAAGGCGAGTCGCAAATTGGCTGGAAAAGACAGGATAACCATTGAGTTTCCTCCCTTACCTACCCCTCCGCAGGCTGAGCCGATTTCCCTAAAAATAGTCTATGAAGATAGTGAAATTATCGTGGTGGATAAACCTGCTGGCTTAACCATTCATCCTGCTCCCTGGCATCCTGACCACACTTTAGTTAACGCTCTCCTGGCGCATTGTCCCGGTCTGGAGGGGAGCGGTGACCTGGTGCGGCCAGGCATAGTTCATAGGCTGGATAAAGATACCTCAGGGCTCATTGTTGTTGCTAAAAATGAATCCGCTCGAGTTTCTCTAATTAACCAGTTCAAAGGTAAAACAGTAACCAAGAGCTATCTTGTTCTGGTTAAAGGGAAGGTATTTCCTGGTCAGGGGACAATTGAATTGCCTATTGGGCGAGACCCGAGAAATCGCAAGCGAATGACGGTAGTAGAGGAGGGGAGAGAGGCAATAACACATTACCAGGTTAACCAATACCTTGGCGATTACAGTTTACTTGAGGTAATGCCCAAAACGGGGCGGACACACCAGATAAGGGTACACCTTTCCGCTATTGGTTATCCTGTGGTTGGTGACCCTGTTTATGGGGTGAAATCAGCTTATATTGGGCGGCAGTTCATTCATGCTTATCGTCTTGGCTTCCGCTTGCCGTCAACCAATCAATACCTTGAATTTAGCTCGCCTTTGCCTGAAGATTTAAAGCAAGCTCTCGAGGTGCTTCCTCATTGAAGCAAGATGAAGGGTAGTATAGAATGGGGCAAATTGGTTAACATAGGTTTTTAGGATGGAAAGCCAGCGGTGCAAAGGCATGCGGGATTTACTCCCCGATGATATGGGGAAATTTCGCTATATTGAGGATACCTTCCGCAATTGTTGTACTAAGTGGGGGTATCGTGAGGTAAGGACACCGAGCCTGGAATATCTCCGCCTGTTTACTGCTACAGGAACGCTTACCCCCAGCAGATTAAGTAAGGCATACTCCTTTCTTGATTGGGATGGCTGGAGTGGAGAAAGGGTAGTGCTCAGACCGGACGGTACCATACCTATAGCCCGACTTTATCTTGAAAATCTAAGCTTCCCTGCCAGGTTTTTCTATGTCACTGACATCTTTGCTTTTGAGCAGACGGGGAAGGAAAACAGGGAGCGGTGGCAATGTGGTGTTGAGTTCTTAGGTGGTGCTAGTCCAATGGCGGATGTAGAGCTTCTCTTGTTAGCCCATGAGCTATTACATAGCCTTGGCATTAGCGGAGTACAGTTGCGGCTGTCCCATGCCGGTTTGGCGAAGGCGCTGGTTAAGGAGCTTGGGCTTAGTCCCAGAGATGAGGCTAGAATGCTCGGGCGTATTCTGGATGGTGATTGGCAGGCATGGAAGGAAGCAAAGTCAAATAATCTTGAGCTGGATAAGTTTCTTGTCTCGCTGGTGAACTTCAAAGGGAAGTTAAGTGACTTCCTCAAGAAAGTTAAGCTTCCAGCAGAAGGAACTTCGCCGGAGCTGGAATCCAATCTCAGTAATTTCATTGACATTCTCCGGTTGTTGGATGACTTGAAATGCGATTATCAGATTGACATTGCTGCCATTCATGGGTTTGAGTATTACACTGGGATTTGCCTTCAATTATTCTCCCGAGGCGAGAAAATTGGTGGTGGTGGAAGGTATGATGAGCTCCTATCGCTTATGGGCAGCAAGAGCATGCCCGCTTGTGGATTTGCCATTTACGTTGACCCGGTAATAAAGATGCTCTCCCTGAAGGAAGACGAGCGTAGCGAATCTGGAGTGTTGCTTAGAGGAGATGAAAAAAAATCCAGGGTAGTGGAGGCATGCTTTAGCCTGGCTCAATCGCTTCGTAGCGCCGGGCGTATAGTTGAGCTTGACTTTGCTGGAGAGAGTGTAGCTGATTATCGATGGGTTGTTTCTGTTTCCGGTGAAGAATCTTTTGTGATTATTGACCAAAAAAGCGGTGAAAAATGGGAGGTCCGCACTCTACCTCAGGTTGTTGGCATATTAGGTGTGGATTAAATTTCTATGGCAAACCAGTCAAATTATATCAAACTTGCTTTACCTAAAGGGAGGTTACTTCCGGACACGGCAAATTTGCTTGATGGCGTAGGTTTAGGCTTTGAAGGGTATAGTGAGCAAACAAGGCAATATCGGCTTAAGTCGGCAAAACCTCCTTATCTCTCCGCCAAGATATTTTGGGAAAAGGATATTCCTATCCAGGTGTCGATAGGTAATTATGACTTAGGGATATGTGGGTTGGATTGGATCGAAGAACTTCTTGTGCGGTATAAAGCCAGCGCAGTAGTGAAGCTGTCCACTCTAAATTATGGTGAGGGGTATATATACGCTGCAATCAGTTACGAATCAGAAATAAAAAACCTAGATGGACTTCTCGGTAGACAAGGTAACTGGCGTATAGTAAGTGAGTATCCTGATTTAGCCGAAGCCTTCGCCTTAAATATCAGAATGAGAAGGTTTCGGATTTTCCCAGTTTGGGGAGATGCTGAGGGTTATCCTCCGGAGAACGCTGAAATTGCGGTATTGTGGGCCAGAAATGAGGAGGAATTGGAACGAAAAGGTTTACTTCCCCTCATGAAATTGCTCCCCGCTAGAGCTACGGTAATTGCCAGCCGGGAGAGCTTGGACAATAAGGACTTGGCTTCAGTATTGAATCGTTTCGCTCCCATGCTTGATAATAGGGAATTTTCGTTATCATTCGAAGAGGTAAGTAGCAAGGAAGGTTTTGTTGGTTCGCTTCCCCGTCCTGAGCTAAAGAAAGTCAAGCTAGCTTTACCTGATGGGCATCAGCAACCACCCACGGCAAAGTTTTTAGAACGAGTGGGACTCAATTTAAGCCATTATTCTGGGGAGGTGCTGGATTATCATCCCTCGGTTGACCTAGACTGGCTGGGCGTTAAAGTAATCAGACCTCAGGATATGCCACTCCAGGTAGCTAACGGCAATTTTGACCTTGCAATAACTGGCAAGGATTGGCTACTTGACCATGTCTACCGTTTTCCCTCCAGCCCTGTGGTGGAATTATTGGACCTTGGCTTCGGCAAAGTTAAAATCGTAGCTGCGGTGAGCCAGGAAATGCCAGCGTCAACCATGGAAGACGTTAGGCAATTGCTGCAGAAGGGTAAATTACCCACACTGAGGGTAGCCTCGGAATATGTCAACATTGGCGATAAGTATCTTTGTGACCATCACATTAGTCCATATAAACTGATACCAACATGGGGGGCAAGTGAGGCTTTTCTGCCTGAAGATGCCGATTTGCTTATTGATAATATGCAGACTGGGAAAACCATGGCAGAGCATAATCTTAAAATTATTGATGTCCTTTGTGAATCCACTGCGTGTCTCATTGGCAACAAGGAAAGCATTAACTCACCTGATAAGAAGGAAGAGATAGATTTTATCATTCAGATGATGCGAGGAGGATTATCGTGAAAAGAATCGAGGATTTTGCCCGCGCAAAGCGATTACTTGATCGAAAGTCCCCGCTACAATCCTTGGATATAGGGATAGAGCATCAACAGGTGGTGGCTGATATTATCGGCAGGGTGCAAAAGGAGGGTGATAAGGCTCTTTTCCACTACGCTAAGGAATTAGATGGTGCTCAACTTGATTCTCTGGAGGTGAGCAAGCAGGAGATTTCGGCGGCTTACGATGCCGCGGATGAGAAGTTAGTCTCAGCCCTCGAGTTAGCTGCTAAAAGGATAAGAGAATTTCACCTTGCTTGCTTACCAAAAACTGGCATTATATCCATTGCCCGATGTCTGAAGAGGCAGGTTCGTCCTCTGAATAAGATAGGGGTCTATATCCCCGGTGGAACTGCCTGTTATCCCTCCACGGTGTTGATGACTGTCATTCCTGCTAAGGTAGCTGGTGTTAAGCAAATCATTATGGCTTCTCCTCCCCGACCTGATGGAGCTATTCCTGCTGCAACATTGGTAGCGGCTAGCATCGCTCAGGTAAATCGGATTTTTAAGATTGGCGGTGCTCAAGCCATCGCTGCTCTAG
This sequence comes from Dehalococcoidia bacterium CG2_30_46_19, assembly GCA_001872925.1. Classification (GTDB taxonomy): domain Bacteria; phylum Chloroflexota; class Dehalococcoidia; order GIF9; family AB-539-J10; genus CG2-30-46-19. The sequence goes on from MNYD01000149.1 coordinate 11,023, forward strand.
CGTTTGGCACGGAGTCAGTGCCCAAGGTGGATAAAATCTGCGGTCCAGGCAACAACTTTGTGGTGCTAGCTAAAATGATGGTCTATGGTGAGGTAGCCATTGATGGTCTTCAGGGACCAAGTGAGATTGTAATTGTGGCTGATGGCACTGCCGATGCATCTTTGTGTGCTGCTGAGCTTCTGGCTCAGACTGAGCATGACCCGATGGCAAAGGCGATCTTGATTACCACATCGCCTGAGCTGGCTGACAAGATTGATGGAGAAATTTCACTCAGATTGGATAAAATGGAGCGGTCTTTCATTGCTGCTGAAGCCATTAAGAGTGGAATGATTGTCCTCGTGGATGATATTGACCAGGCTGTGGAATTGGTCAATCTTTATGCTCCTGAGCATCTTTCCCTTATGGTAGCTGATGCCTCTTCTTTGATTCCCAAAATCTATAGTGCCGGCTGCATTTTCACTGGCGATAATTCATCAGTGGTTCTCGGTGATTATGTTGCTGGTCCCAGCCATGTATTGCCTACCGGGGGAAGTGCTCGTTTCAGTTCGCCCTTGGGTGTTGAAGATTTCCTCAAGGTTACCAATATCATTTCACTGGATGATTCCACCGCCAGGGACCTTTCTCAAGCAGCGATAACCTTAGCTGAGGCTGAGGGGTTTAGTGCTCATGCCCGGGCGGTGTCATTGAGAGCAAAACGAAGCAACCGCAACGGATAGATGAACATAAAGAAGCTGGTAAGGCCTGAACTAATAGCGATGAAAAGCTACACCCCAATAGAGCCGGTGGAGATTCTGGTGCAGCAGGTTGAAGGAAAGTTGATAAAGCTAGATGGCAACGAGAATCCCTACGGTTGCTCTCCGAAGGTTTCTCAGGCTGTCGCTGACTATCCTTACTATCATATCTACCCCGACCCGGAGCAGAGAAAGCTAAGGGAAGCATTGCAGGAATATACCGGTGTAGATCGCCAGCATATCGTCTGTGGCAGCGGCAGCGATGAGTTAATTGACCTTGTATCAAGGCTCTTTCTTGAGCCAGGTGACAGAATTATAACCTGCTCACCAACGTTTGGCATGTATCCCTTCAGTGCTGAAGTCTGTGGTGGCAGGGTGATTGAGGTGCCCAGAAAGGATGAGGATTTTGCTCTGGATATAGCGGGCGTAAAAAGAGCGCTGGATAAGAGAACGAAGGTCATCTTTATCGCTTCTCCCAATAATCCTACCGGCAACATCATTGAGGAACAGGAGCTAATGGAGCTCGTTGATACTGGAAGGGTCGTGGTCATTGACGAGGCTTATTTTGAATTCAGCGGGGTAACCATGGCTGGCTTGGTGGCTGCTTACCGTAACTTAATAGTGTTGCGCACCTTCAGTAAATGGGCGGGGCTAGCTGGATTCCGTATCGGCTATGGTATCTTCCCCGTGGAAATTGCCGACTACCTGATGAAGATTAAGCAGCCTTATAATGTCAACGCCGCTGCCCAGGTAGCAGTGCTGGCTTCTTTAAGCGATTTGGACTATCTGCATGGCAACGTAAACAAGATAATCACTGAGCGGGAGAGGCTATTCGGCAAATTAGGTGTCATTGCGAGCGGAGCGAAGCAATCTCATTGGCTAAAGCCCTATCCATCAAGGGCTAACTTTATTCTTTGCTCCTTATGCTGTGATTCTGAGCCTACCCCCTCGGAACAATCTCCGGCCAAAGAAATCTGGCGTCAATTACAGCAGAGAGGTATTTTTATTCGCTATTTTGATACCCCACGATTGAAAGACTGCTTGAGAATCAGCGTGGGCAGACCAGAGGATACTGATGCCCTAGTTGAAGCGCTGAAGGAAATGTGTTAAGGTGGCAGCATGCCTGAAAGGAAAACAAAGGTAACTCGGGAAACTGCCGAGACCAATGTCAAAGTAGAACTGAACATCGATGGCAGCGGAGAATTTGAAATTACTACCGGGATAAGAATGTTCGACCACCTTCTTGCTCAGCTAGCCAGGCATGGGGTATTTGACCTGAAGATCTCAGCTACAGGTGCTGACAAGCATCATGTTGTGGAGGATGTAGCTATTTCCTTGGGCAAGGCATTTAACCAGGTATTGGGGCAAAAGCAAGGCATTGTCCGAATGGCGCATGCTGTTGTGCCCATGGATGAAACTCTGGCAGAGGTGGCAGTGGATATCGGTGGAAGGGCCTACAGTGCGATAGATACATCCTTCAGTCGAGCTAAGATAGGTGACTTGGATGCTGATTTAGTTCGCCATTTCTTAGTTTCCTTCGCCTCTGAAGCCAAAATCAACCTCCACGCCAGGGTAATCACCGGCGTCAACGACCACCACAAAGCCGAAGCTTTATTCAAAGCCCTCGCCCGGGCTCTCGATTCAGCTACCCGCATCGACGGGCGTATTATCGGCAGAGTGCCCAGCACCAAAGAGGTTATTGAGGGGTAGGGAGGTATATAACCGACTTCGGATGTTGAATCTCGAGCATGTTTCAATGGGCTTGATAACTGCTACGATAGATGCTAGTGTTTAGCAATCTATAAGGCTGGTATGTGAAATGGCTGGCAAATGCTGAAGGAGGTGGTAAGGATGCTCAATTAAATCTTGAAGAGGAAGCATTATTAAGCAAAGAGAAATTAAGAAGAAAAGGAGGTTAGAATGGAAGGTAGTAAACTTTATGTAGGAAATCTCAGTTACTCTGTAACCGATGGGGATTTGAAGGAATTGTTTTCCCCCCATGGTGAAGTTAAGCAAGTCAATGTAATTGAAGGTAGAGGTTTTGGATTCGTGGAAATGTCTAGCCCAGCGGAAGCTGAGAAGACAAAGGAAGCACTGGACGGTTCTGATTTCCAGG
>MNYD01000055.1 GCA_001872925.1 Dehalococcoidia bacterium CG2_30_46_19
AAACCTTAAGCACTGTGCAAAGCCGCAAAACGTTCATCAAACATCCAATAGACGGGGGCTAAATTGAAAGAGCCATTTGGAAAATTCATAGAAAGTAAGTTAGGTTCCGGCATTTTGCTTATCACTTGCGGGCTTCCGGGCACCTGGAAGACCGAGACCAGCGAGGAAATATCCAAAATAAAGGGCTATCCTATCGTCCGAACCGACCTGGTCAGGAAAGAAGTATTGAAAAATGAGGACATATTCGATGAAAAGGTTGCCTCCAGTATGGACAGGCGAACGATGGTCTATGACGAGACTTTCCGAAGAGCAGAGGAAACCGTTAAAAGTGGCGATAGTGTGATAATTGATGCCACTTTTGTTACCCAATCTTTAAGGAGGCGCGCCGCTGAAATAGCCGCTAAACACAACAAGACGTTCGTTATCCTGCAAACAGATTGCCCGCAGGAGGTAGCCATAGGAAGGATACTGAGACGAACCAAGGAGAGTTACGAATCAAATGCACTCACCGAACAGGCCTACCTCAACAATAAAAAAAAGTTCCAACAAGTGGATTTAGCTGACCTGAAACGATTGAATCCCAACCTTAACATCATCCACCTGATAGTTGATACACAACATGACCCACCTGAAGAGTGGTATATCACCGGCGTAGAAAAGAGATAGTTGATATAGTATCCCTGTCACCCTGAGCGAAGCGAAGGGTCTCAGACCGTTGCGATGGAACAATACTACGTTTACATAATGACCAATAAATCAAGAACGCTTTACACAGGTATAACAAACGATTTAGAGCGACGTGTTTATGAACACAAGAACAAGCTGATCAAAGGATTTACAAAAAGATATAATATTACCAAACTTGTCTATTATGAGGTAACGAGTGATGTGCATGCAGCAATCGAAAGGGAAAAACAAATCAAAGGATGGTTGCGAAGCAAGAAGATTACTTTAATCAAAACTATGAATCCACAATGGACAGATTTGAGCGAAGGATGGTCTCAAGATGACGCCCTAAGCCCTGAACGAGGTGAGCACTCTCAAAGGGACAAATATCATTCTGAATGGGTGAACCGAAGCCCTGAACCTTTCATCTTTTGTCATTCTGACCCTGACTCTGAGTGTAACGAAGAAGAAGGGGAAGAATCTCGTAGTGCTCAGGGCAAGCTCCTCAATGGAGAGGTGAAATGAAGAATCCAGATTCTTCGGTCGCTTCTCTCCCTCAGAATGACAGAGAGTAAACTGTTGAAGAGATAATATGAAGATAGATTTACACATCCATACCAGGACCTGCTCTGATGGCAATCTTTCCATTGAAGAAGTATTTAAGGAAGCAAAAAATAGAAATATCGACTTAATGTCGACCACCGACCACGACAACATAGATTGCCAGGAAAAGGCAATTGCTCTGGCTAAAGGGCATGGCATATCCTACATCACCGGGGTGGAATTAAATGTGACTTTCCGCTATCTTGGCGAATCCGTTCCCCTTGATTTTCTGGGATACGGGTATGACATCCACAATGAGGAGCTGAAAAACAAGCTCCAGCTAATACGGGAACACAGGGAGAGAAGGGCTCGCCAGATTTTAGAGAAATTGAATGCTGAGTTTGACAAAGAGGGTATTCCGAAGTTCACTGAGGAAGACCTCAAAAATATCCAGGATAGCGTGGATGGTACATTCGGACGCCCTCATATCGCGAACTATCTAATAAAAAAAGGCATCGTCAGTGATATGCAGGAGGCATTCGATAAATACCTGGTTAAGTGCGATGTACCCAAGTATCCACTTTCGCTTGCTGAAGCATCCAAATTAGTCAGGAATGCTGGCGGAATGCTGGTACATGCGCACCCCAATGACCCAAATGGGACATCTTTAGTAACCATAACGCATGATTTAGATGAACAGACGAAAATAATCCAAAAATATATGCTAGAGTATATCGATGGCGTCGAATGCTGGCATTCCAGATACGATGAGAAAACCACCAGGCATTATATTAAGTTTGCCAGGAAGCACGGGCTAATTATGACTGGAGGTAGTGATTGTCACCAGAAACCGCTACTAATGGGCACATTAGATATACCCGATTGGGTTGCTGAGCAGTTTAAGCGGACAGAATGACACTGCATTTGAATATTCATTCTTCTTGACACTTTATTGTCAGTAGATAACACTATAAGATTTGGAGCAAAGTTAAATATGAAAAATTATGACATTAAAGACCCTTCTTTAGTTGATGAAGGCAAGCTTCGCATTGAGTGGGCTGGCAAGGAGATGCCGGTAATCAAATTAATAAAACAAAGATTTGCTAAAGAAAAACCTCTCCAGGGAATTCGCATCTCCGCCTGCCTTCACATCACCACAGAAACAGCTAACCTGGCAATGGCTCTGAAGGAAGGCGGCGCTGACTTGGTCCTCTGTGCCTCTAACCCATTAAGCACTCAGGATGATGTCGCTGCCGCTCTGGTTGATTATGGCATTCCCGTAAATGCCATAAAGGGAGAGGATAATAAGACTTATTACAAACACATTATCACGGCACTGGAACACAAGCCTCAGCTCACCGTGGACGATGGCGCTGACCTCGTCTCCACCTTGCATAAAGAACATACTGAGCTGATTCACAATGTGATTGGTGGCACTGAGGAAACCACCACCGGGGTCATCAGACTAAGGAATATGGCAAAAGAGGGCAAGTTAGGCTATCCCCTCATCGCCGTAAACGATGCTCAAACCAAGCATTTTTTTGACAATCGCTATGGCACAGGGCAAAGCACCATTGATGGCATTACCAGAGCTACCAATATTCTCTGGGCAGGAAGGAAGGTGGTCGTGTGTGGTTACGGCTGGTGCGGCAAGGGAATAGCCATGCGTGCTCACGGATTGGGAGCACAGGTCATCATCACCGAAGTTGACCCTATCCGTGCACTGGAGGCAGCCATGGATGGCTATCAGGTTATGCCTCTACTGGAAGCTTGCCAGGTAGGAAGTATATTTATCACCGCCACAGGCGATATGAATGTCATTGACAAAGCTCACTTTCTACAGATGAAAGATGGGGCTATCATGGCTAACAGCGGTCATTTTAATGTGGAGATAAATATTCCCACTTTGGAAAGTCTGGCAAAATCGAAAAGACGAATACGCCCTTACGTTGATGAATACAGCCTGGCCGATGGACGGCGTATCTATTTACTTGGCGAAGGAAGACTCATTAACCTGGCTGCCGCTGAAGGGCATCCCGCCAGTGTTATGGACATGAGCTTCGCCAATCAGGCCTTATGCCTGAAGTATCTTGCTAAGATGAGAGGAAAACTCAAGCCAGATGTTTATTCCGTGCCCGAGGAGATTGATAAAGAGATAGGAAGGTTGAAGCTTGCTTCCATGAACATTACCATTGATTCCTTGACCAAGGAACAGCAAAAATACCTGCAAAGCTGGGAAGCGGGTACGTAATATAATTGAAGAAAGGAGCAAAGATGCCAAACAGCTTTAGTAATTTATCTTCATATATGCTTACCTCGGAGTCCGTTACTGAGGGGCATCCCGATAAATTATGCGACCAGATTTCCGATGCTATCCTCGATGCCATACTGGAGAAAGACCCTATGGCACGGGTTGCCTGCGAGGTGGCAGCGACCACAGGACTGGTCATCGTTATGGGAGAGATTACCACTGACTGCTATGTGGAAATACCGGACATTGTTCGCGGCGTGGTGCGAGATGTGGGCTATACTCGCGCCAAATACGGATTTGATTGCGATACTTGTGGAGTAATGGTCTGCGTCAAGGAACAATCAAAGGATATTGCCCTAGGGGTAGACCACTCTCTTGAAGCAAGGAGTGGGGAAACGATTAATGAGAAGGGAAACCTGGGTGCTGGCGACCAGGGAATGATGGAGGGCTTCGCTTGCAACGAGACTCCTGAGTTCATGCCACTCACCATCACCCTGGCGCATAAGCTATGCCGCCGCCTCGCTGAGGTGCGCAAGGACCATACCCTCACCTACCTTCGTCCCGATGGCAAATCCCAGGTAACGGTAGAGTATAGTCACGGCATACCTAAAAGGGTGGGCAATGTTGTTCTTAGTGCTCAGCATGATGCAGTGACGAGCCATGATGTCATTGAGCACGACCTCATAGAACACGTGATTAAGAAGATCATCCCTTCCAACCTGCTGGACGATGAAACCAAGATATATGTCAACCCCACAGGACGCTTCGTCATTGGTGGACCTATGGGAGACACCGGACTCACCGGACGCAAGATATTGGTGGACACCTATGGTGGCATTGCCAGGCATGGCGGGGGCTGCTTTTCGGGCAAGGACCCAACGAAAGTTGACCGCTCCGCAGCCTATGCAGCACGATATGTCGCCAAGAATTTGGTTGCTGCCGGGTTAGCTGACCGCCTTGAGATCCAGCTTTCCTATGCCATCGGGGTAGCATACCCCCTCTCCATATCTATCGAGACCTTCGGCACAGGAAAAGTTTCCGATGATGTTATACTTGACCTGATTAAGAAACACTTCGATTTACGACCAGGGGCTATCATCGAGACCCTGAATTTGCGTCGACCCATCTATAGGCAGACCGCCACATACGGACATTTCGGGAGGGAAGACCTCGACCTTCCCTGGGAGAAAACGGACAAGACGGAAATTCTAAGGGCTGAGGCAGGCTTATAAAATAGGCCGCTACTTAGGCTATCGCCGTCGTTATAATCCAGGAAAGTGAGGGTTTATGCCTCCAGATAAATCACATCCTCTAGCCCTTTGAAATGAGGGTCGGATGTCACCACAGAGCAAGCTTCCTTCATTGCTGTGGCATAGACGATGGCATCAGCCATAGGTAGAGAGTGCTTTAAGCTGATTTCAGCCGATAAAAGGGCAATTTGTTCGCTCAAGGGCACTATTCTGGTCTTCATCATTTGAGCGACTACTAAGAGAGCCTCCTCTTCCTTACGCTCTCGCCTCACCTTTTTGTAAACCTCGTAAAGAACTATCGTCGGGGTGATAACCTCAACCGGGTTAACAAGATATTCTTCATAGCGCTGTGCTAGTTGACCTTCCGCTAGATACTCTATCCAGCCAAAAGAGTCAACTAGAATCATACCCTCTCTTTTTCCTCACGGAGATCCTCAGTATTCATCCCCTTAAAAAGCCCTCTTAATTCCTTGAGAGGATAATCAGGAACTAAAGTGATGGTTTCTCCTCTCACGATGAGCTGAAGTCTTTGACCACTTCTCAATTCAAGCTGCTTTCGCACTTCTTTGGGAATCACCACCTGATACTTTGGGGAAAGAATCACTTCCATCTTACGACTCCTTTATCGATGCTAATATTGTATAACAAATTTTTACAAACATCAACTTTCCTCTATCCATAAGTTGAAACTATCCTCCATCCGCCCAGAGTGGCTAGAAGAACGATAACACCAGCAATAACTACCCCCAGCCCAATGGCAAGAAAAGCCCTCTTCCAATCCATAGCGAGCAGCCAGCTCAAAAAGGTTGCCGTATATACCCCGGTAACAGGCAGGGGTATTGCCACAAACAAGGTCAACCCCAAAAAGCCATACTTATCAACTTTCGGCTTGCCTCTCCTTTTTATATTCTCTAAATAGCGATTGAAGAGCTGAAATCGAGACAAAAACCTGTCATAAAATAAACGCAAACCAAAGAAGAGCGGGAAAAACAATACCGCATTGGCAATAATTGCGATGAAAAAGGTAAACAGCGGGTCAAGTCCCAAAGACACACCTAATGGAATCCCACCTCTTAATTCGCTGATTGGGCTCAGTGTAACTGCTATAACTAGAGCTATACTTCGCATAATAGTAGCTAATCACATAGACTACAGGCTGCCAAAGCGACGCTGCCGTTGCCTGTAGTCAAGTAGCGCTTTATCAATTTCCTTCTTGCCAAAGTCCGGCCATAATACTGGTGTGAAGTAAAGTTCACTATAAGCAGCTTGCCATAACAGGAAGTTGCTTAACCGCATTTCGCCACCAGTTCGGATGAGGAGGTCAGGGTCAGGAATGCCTTGAGTGCCAAGATAGCTGCTGAATACTACTTCGTCTATGTCTCCAGTAGAAACATCATCTTCCTTGATACGACGCACCGCGTTTACTATCTCAGCCCTGCTGCCATAATCAAAGGCAAGGCATAAAGTCATTCTACTATTGTCCTTAGTAAGCGCGATTGCCGCCTCCACTTTTCGCCTCAGCTCCAAGGGTAATCTATCTGGCTTACCTATATGCATCAACTTTATGTTATCCTGATGGAAATGTTGAGTTTCCTCATCTATACTCTGTGATAGCAAGTGCAATAGGCCGGTGACCTCTTCCTGCGGCCTACCCCAATTCTCGGTGGAGAAGGCAAAGAGAGTGAGATACTTCACCCCACAGTCAGCAAATGCTTTAACTACTCTACGAACGTTCTTGGCGCCGGCTCGATGTCCCTCAAATCTGGGAAGCCCTCGCTGCTTTGCCCACCTGCCATTGCCATCCATGATTATGGCTACATGACAGGGCAAAGAATTATCTCCACTCATGCTCCTTGCCTTCCGTTAATATTTATGGAATCAATCTCCCTTCTAAATATAGAGGATATCTTGTCGGGAAGATAATTCCAAATGCTTTTCATAAAGGCTAATATCAACTTGCCCTGCCAATCAAAGGAGAAACTGGGCGAGTCAAGTAAAGTTCCTGCTATGCCATTGGAGCTAACAATATCAAATATCCTCTCGATTTGACCGTCACTCAGTTTTTGGTATAGCCTGCGAGCCAAATAGCCGAGGTAAATTTCCCTCCCCATCTTCGCCTTCCACGCTTTTTGATAACGAGAAAGCTGTTTTGCTCCTAAATTCCCGGTATCAAGTGCCTCGCTCAGTACTTCAACTGCTGCCTTGCTGCCCAGATTTCCGAAATATATTCCCCCTCCTGTAGTAGTCTTCACCTGTCCAGCAGCATCCCCAACAACTAATAACCTGTCACCATAGGTTCGAGGTAAGATCCCCATTGGAATAGCTCCCTGTCTCACCTCTGCTTCCTGTCGTATTACCTTCCCCTGGCAAAAATGGCTAGCCAGTAATTTCTCCAAATAGAATTTGGCATGCGATGTAGCAAGCACGCCCGCTAAAGCTTTACCGTTTAAAATAGGAACAAGCCAGCCGAAGAATCCCGGCGCCATCTCTTGACCGAAATAAATCTCAACTTCGTCAATACCTTGAATCTCAACCACAGTTTGGGCACCCATAGCAAAATGGTCAACGCTCCCTAAACCAAGTTTTCTGGTGAAGGCGGGCTTGAACCCGGCGGCGATTACCACCGCCTTAGCCTTAAACTTCAAACGAGGTGTTTCAACCTGTACCCCATCGCTATCTATGATGATGTCCGTTGCGGGAAGAGATAAAAAGTAATCAGCACCTTCAGCCATAGCTTTGTCAGCTATTGCCTGGTCAAAGGAAGCCCGGTCAACAATATAAGCCTGGATTTCCTGTTTCTCCAGTCTTAGCCACTTGCCCGAAGGACTGAATAGTTTAGCCGCTCTTGCCTTGTTTAATATTACTTCAGGATTAACGCCGAAGGAGTCAAAACACCCAGGGCTAACAATGCCAGTGCAGCAAATATCAACTCCCGGCGCTTTCTTCTGTTCTAAGACAGCTACTTTACAACCTTGAGAAGATAGCTTATAAGCAGTGTAACTCCCCGCAGGACCTGCTCCAACCACGATAACATCATACAAGTCGCCTGACAATTCACCCCCTAACTATATGGGTTTGTTATTTGCTATTATATAATACTAAGCTCACCAGAAAATATATTACAATCAATGATAACGGCAGAAAGAAGAGGATTAAGGTAGGGTGTAGGTCAAGTGCGAACCCTAGTCATAGTTTTGTTATAATTATGCTACAAATTGATTGCACCAAACTCCAGCCTATCAAGAGCTTCAGCTTGTTCCTTATTCTCAATCTTGATATACCTCATGGTTGTGTTAAGGCTTTTGTGACCGGCGAGTTCCTTTATCACGAAGGGTGAGACTCCCTTTTGATGTAGTCTAGTGCAGAAGGTATGTCTCAAGAGGTGAGGACCTTGCTTACCTTTATTGATACCTGCCAGCTTCAAATATCTTCGCACCACCTCATAAATATAAGTGCGACCTAGATTCTGTCCCTTGGTTCCTACAAAAAACCTGCCATTTTGACTCTGTGGTAAAAATCTTCTGTCGTTGCGAGCCCTTCGCCTCTTGTCATTCTGACCCCCAAATTTTCCTTTGTCATTCTGAGAAAGCAAAGCGACCGAAGAATCTCGCTCAGGACAGGCTCCGCGTGGCAATCTCATGTAATGCGGACAGCTATGTAGATATTTTGCCAATGCCCTTACCGCTTCGCTATTCAAGTGGATATATTGCTCCTTATCTCCCTTCCTGGTTATCTTTATCTGGCCTCTGTCAAGGTCAACATTGGACAATTTCAGATTTGTTAGCTCAGATACCCTCAACCCGGTATGAAGCAAGAGGACAGCTATTGCAAAATCCCGCTCCTTAACCTTTGGTCTGCCTTTTCGTGCTATCGTCTGCAGAAAACGGAGGCACTCTTCCTCGCTCAAGTACACTGGCTCCTTCTCAGGTACCCTTGGGCTCCTTATCGAGGCTGCCGGGTTTGCCTCAAGCCCTTCATTTTCTACTAAATAATTAAAGAACGACTTTATTGCCGCCAGCTTGCGTGCTCTGGTAATAGCGGAATTACCCCTTTCAACAGCTACATAGTCTAAATAAGCTCGAATGTCATACTTGGTAATCTCTTCTGCACGAAATTTGCTCCGCTGACGGAGGAACGGGATTAGCCCCTCCCCGACATCAAGCTGGTATGCTTCGATAGTGCCCTGAGAATATCCTTTCTCAACGTCGAGATAGTGAAGAAATCTATTTAGCTCTTTTCGCATGATTTTCCCTCCTTAAAGTTTTCTGCATAATGCCCTGGGATTGTCTCCCTCTTGACCCCTAATGTCATTGCGAGGCGTAGCCCAAGCAATCTCCTCTCCTTCTTGAAGGGACAGAACTAAGGTGAGGGTCAAATTGAATGCTACTCGCCTACCCCTCCGAGCCCTACCACATCAGCAGCCAGCTAAATGATATTTTAGTCAATAGCATTGTCGTACGAGTACTAAGGTACCATCTTGTTTTGACTCGACTGAAAAGGCGGGAAGGTATAAAACGCCCCCGAGTGGGTAGGCACAGATATTATAACAGACGAGACACAAGTTTTACTGCTAGGCTATCCTCGGCTCTAAGAACTCGCGCCCTAAAGAAGGCGAACTAAAATATCATTTAGCCATATCATCTAACTAAATGCTAAATCTAAATCACGATAACCACCATGCCGAGGCTCTTGGGCATTTCCTTATCGAGATGCTGGTCGATCATGGGCTATTAGGTTCCGAAAAGAGGTCATTGAGAGCAGAGCGAAGCAATCTCTTCTTTGGACCAGTTTGAAACAAGGATAAAAATATTAAGGAAAGGAGGCAAAAAGGATGGTAAAAGCAAAATTATTCAAAGTAGCATCTCCACTTTTGGCGCTAGCTCTGGTGCTCTTGCTGCTGCCAATGGTGGCAGCACCACAAATAGTGAGCGCCGCTACTGATACCGGCAACACCACCGTTACCGGTAATCCGGCTGCAGCCATCGACATAACTATAACGGGAAGTATAAGCGATTGGGCTTTCACTATTGGCTCGAACTCTAACACCACAGGCGTAGACTTGAATGTCAAGTCCAATGACGCCTGGAAGGTTGAAGTAAAGGATGCTCTGGATAATTCAAAGCCTTCTGGAACCGAAGGTAAGATGGCGGAGTACAATACTACTAATACTACTTATGAAGGCGGCAAGGTGCTGCAAACGGCGATGTCGGTGAACACGACTTCTGGAGGCACTGCGCAAAGCTTGAGTGGGACAAACGCACAAATCGTGTCAGGCGCTACCAATACCACCGATAGCGGCAGCAATTATGACATCAATTTGACGCAGTCCATCAACTATGGGGATGCACGCCTTACCACAACAGGTCACGTTTATCGCATCGTGATAACCTTTACTGGTACATGTCCCGTATAACCTGAAGGGGGGCATCAGGGGCTGCCAGAAATAGAGCAGCCCCTGACACCCTTAATGAGTAAAGGAGGAATAAAAATTGAGGGGATTGTGTTTGTTAAGTGCAGTTTTTATTCTGATGTTAGCCTTTATCCTCCCTCAAAGCGCTCAAGCTCAATCCATCGAGGTTACTCCGCCAGCGAATATAACTGATTGGGTCTTCAATCCTAGCTTGCCCCAACCCCAGACACAGACAGGCACATGCGTCATAAATGTTACCAACGCTACTGACAACTGGACGCTGACGGCTCAGGATTTGAATGCTACCACCAGTGGATATATGACCGAATGGGATGGCTCAAGTTATGTAACCGGTGGTGCCAAGCTTCACAATGCAATGAACATAAGTGCCACCAGCGAGGTAATGCTCCCCAATGTCGCTGGGACAAATATCGCCACGGGAACGGGGAATACAAGTGTATCTGTTACCTTCAAACAGGAGATTGGCTATAATGATGTTGTCTTAAGTGGCACTCATGTATACCGCATTGTAGTAACCTTCACGGGAAGTATAACTGCATAATGGTGAAGCTAAGCAGATATTTAATCGCCTTTTCCTTAGTAATATGCTTGCTTTTGCTTGCTGCTCCGGTATCTGCTGACCCCGGGCTCAAGGTGACCGGGGCTAAGTGCACTGCCTCTGTTGCTCCGGGGCAAACAATCACCCATAGAATGACAGTAGGTATTGGCGAATCAGACCCAGCAATGGACATCTTTGTTGATGTTAAGGGTTTTGGGCAATCCTTAGATGGGGCATACCAGGAGCTTGAGGTTCAAGATGACACCAGCCCTTATTCTGTCAGGGAATTTATCACCTTAGACAAGAGGGCATTTCACCTGGACCCGGGTGAGTCACAAGAAGTTACCGCCACGATAAGTATTCCTGAGGATGTTGGCTCTGGCGGCGGATATGCCTTAATTTATATTCATAGCAAGCCCACGGGAGAGGGAAGTGTTGGCTATGTCACTGCTGTGGATGTGCCAATAGCCTTAACTATTTCAGGGACAGAGCTTATTAAAACTGGGGAAATCACCGACATTAGCGTAAGCCCAGACAAGCCAATCGCTGTTTCTACTACCTTCCACAACAGTGGTAATTACCACTATAGAGCTAAGAATGAGGTTAAGCTAAAAGATGAGGCTGGAAATATCCTTGCTACTGCGGCAACATCGCCAACCAGTTCCTCTATCATTCCACCTTATTCCTACCAGTTCAAGGTGTCACTTAGTCCAGAGCAGGAGCTATCACCGGGAAAGATATATTACATTGTTTCCCGGGTAACCCTGGAGGATGATACATTACTTGATACTGAGGAGGAAAGCTTCTGGGTGCCTCTACCTGGAATTGACGCGGCAAGCATAGTTAAAGTAACTGTGGAAAACGAGGCGCCGCCCCTTATTGATGCCGTGGATAAAGCGGATAGTGAGGTCTCCTTCAACGGCACGGGCAACGTAAGCGGCGTCGTAGTTATTGCCAAATATAAAGAGGAGCCCTCAGTCCCCACTATCAGCTTCTCTGCTCCAGAGGATAAAGGTGGCACAGGAAAGGAAGCGGTAAAATTTATTGAGGTTTATGTCACCGGCTTTACCGCCGGCACTGCCAATATTAAGCTGCATTACACCGATGCTGAGATAAGCGGTTTTGTTGAGGATAGCCTCACCCTTTCCTACTGGGATGGAAATATTTGGCAGGCGGCAGATAATATCTCCCTTGATAGCGCTACTAATGTCATCTCTGGCGATATCCCTGTGTCAGCATTAGGTGGCACAGCAATGGGGATGGGTGGCACTAAAATCCCGGCCATGAAGTGGAGCCTTATTATTGAGATTGCCTGCGGTGCTGTAGCCGTTATATTGATATTGCTGGTTTACTTCCTCCTAATCAGGAGAAGGCGAAGATAGGCGTAGAAGCCAAAAGGGAGGTAGCCGACAGTTAAACTCGTTCAGGCATTTCTGCTAGCTTTATGTTTTCTACTTATAGTTTTGCCTATTTCACCTCTTAGGGGAGCAGAAAGCAGCGATACTGCCACAATTACCGGGAATATCCTTCTAGCAGTTTATAATGTCTCCGTCTCTAATATCGGCTATCACAGCGCCACAATATCCTGGAAAACAAACGGCAACGCCACATCTCAGGTATTCTACGATACCGTTTCGCACGAAAACATAACCGCTTACGCTTATAATACCACCGAGTATTCCGAGCTTGTCCCCGAGCATAGCATTTCCCTCGCCGGACTCTCTTCATCTACCACCTACCACTATAGGGTAAGGTCAGCTATTACCGAGACCGATATCGCCATCTCCGACGATTACACCTTCACCACCAGAACTCACTATGCTCCTTCAGTCCCAACCCACTACTACCTAACTGTCAATATGCTTGGTGAGGGCTCTAAATGGGGCATCAGCTACGACGGCCGCCTGCTTGAGACGGTGGATATAACTTCCGGGGATGGCAAAATAAACATCTATGTTCCCAAGGATACTTTATGTACCGATAAAGAGGAGAAAGGGCTGAAAGAATTGCTTATAGCAAGGGAGGAAGAAGCACCACCTCCACCAGCCAACACCACGCTTATTGGGCAGGCTTATGACATTTCTCCTGATGGCGCTACCTTTGACCCCTATTTGAGACTCACCCTAGCCTATAGGGAAGAGGATATTCCTGAAGGGATAGAAGAGGAGAAGCTTTATATTGCTTATTACAATACTGGGTGGGTTCCCCTTGAGTCCGTCGTTGATACTGAAAGCAACGAGGTATCTGCTGAGGTAACTCACTTTACTATCTTTGCTATTATGGCACAATTGCCCCCATCTCCCCCACCAGCCGAATTTGTACTATCCAATCTCAATATTACCCCTACCGAGGTCAAGCCTGGCAAGGAGGTAACCATAAGCGTTGAGGTAACAAACATTGGGGGCAGGGAAGGGAGGCGCACCGTTAGTCTCCTGGTAAACCAGGTTCTGGAGCAAACCAAGCAAATCACCTTAGCACCCGGGCAAACTGAGGTGGTAACCTTTACCGTGACCAGGGACGAGCCAGGAAGTTACACCGTAGAGGTAAATGGCCTCACTAAGGGATTTACCGTGGTAGCTCCATCATGGCTGAGCAAATACTGGTGGATAACAATGGCTGTGCTGGTTGCTATTGGACTTTTGATTTACTTTTTGGCGAGGAGAAAAAGGGGCTAATGAGCTCTTCCCAACTTGGATAGCTTTTCCAGCCACAGACAAAGTTCCTCAGGTGAGCGAACATAGTAATCAGCATAGGTGGCAGCATTTGCCTCGCTCACGCTGATAGAGATGCCATTTATTTGATTCACGAAATTATAGTATCCCGCATAAATTCGTATAAAAATCCCTCTAAATCCCCCTTTAGAAAAGGGGGAGTAAGGGGGATTTGACATTCCAGGAAAGCAAGTGAGATTATAAATAGTTTTGTGCCTAACTATAAATCCATCCTCGTCTTCCACCTCAGATTTTGCCACCAGTCGGTAATGAACGCTTAAACTAAACTCTTTATCCTCCAGGATGA
>MNYD01000119.1:0-144 GCA_001872925.1 Dehalococcoidia bacterium CG2_30_46_19
TAAGGTGATTGACGGCATCCTTTTCTTTAATCCCGGGAAGGCGTCACAGTCTTTCGGCATCCTTACCGTTGAGGAAGATATTACAGGAGAGATAATAAGCTCCACACCCTAACAAATATCAAACAACATCAAAAATCAAAACTG
>MNYD01000119.1:232-4370 GCA_001872925.1 Dehalococcoidia bacterium CG2_30_46_19
TCGCAATGACAGAGGGGAGTTGCTAAACAATCTCATTTAGGTCATTTGATATTGTTTAGTATTTCGGATTTAGAATTTAGGACTTTGTCTTCGTGGGATTGCCACGCCGGAGCCTACCCTGAGCGAGATTCTTCGGTCGCTTTGCTTCCTCAGAATGACAAAGGAAAATTGGGGGTCAGAATGACAGTAAGCGAAGGGGCTCGCAATGACAGAGGGGAGTTGCTAAACAAGCTCTTTATATGAGGTTGTTTATTTGTCATTGCGAGGAGCCCGTCTCCTGACTGGCGACGAAGCAATCTCATGCCCCCCGAGATTGCCACGCTTCGCTCGCAATGACAAGGAAGTATTTCTTAGCGTTATAAACTTATAATGTGTCACCTATCTACCTGAACTAGAACAAGACTAGCGACCCCAATGACGTCATTGTAGTTCGAGCACCACCAGCAGGAGTCGGCGTTATTCAACCAGCTTCACCAGGTTGTCCTGACCTGCTGCCACATTATTGGCGAAGCAGGGTCGTGTTCCCGATATCGGCGTTGGGCAATATCATTGTTCCTGGTGGAGTAACAGTAGGGGCATCCCTGTATGCAGGTATCGTTTATGCCGATATCCTTGCTTACCGAGCATCGGCAGTGTTTACGCTGATAAGGGTCCTTAGGATAATGGTCGGGCAATCCCCACAGTTGGTGGAGCAGACCTCCGTCGACGCATCTCCCTGGCGGCATGCCGAACTCGGTGAAGTCACGCTCTGAAGCACAGGTGAAGCTCTCCATATTGTGTTGTTTAGCGATGGAGGCGAGGTCCCTAATAATGTAAGCAATATGGGGGGAGGAGATTGCTTCTTTATCGAAGGAAACTCCATCCTGTTCCAGCTTGGAAAGTCTACGGTCTGTCTTTTTATAGAAGTGGACTATGCTTAGCATAACACGGCGAGTAGCTCCGGCTAACCTCCCGGCGATAGTGGCGAATTTTTCCCGGTGGAAGTCAATGTTGGTGATGTTTGATAGGATAATGGGGTCATAGCGCCAGATGACCCTTTGTGGTTCCAGATGTTCGCTTAACTTCAAGAAGGTGGTTATTCTGTCATCAAGGCTGGGGATGTTTGGCTCAAGGGCTTCAGGATAATCGTTAAGGGTAAACTGGAAATAGTAGCGGAATCCTGAATTGTCAAGTTCCTCTAAATGTGCCAGCATCGGGGCGGGATTTTTTGACCAGAAGACGATGGCATCCACGTCCTCCGGTTTGAGGGATACATGGGATACTTGCCCGGGATTCACGGGGTTGGGCACCAAACACCAGCCAGCACGAATACGGTTCATGAACCACTGACTGTAGAGTGCCGGGATATCTGTTCTACGGCTGGCAGAAATAATCACGGTGATTTTATTATATAACCCCCTTCCTTTGAAGTATAACAAAGAGATTGCTTCGTCATCCCTCACTTCGTTCAGGATTCCTCGCAATGACCACCCCTTTTTGTCATTGCGAGCCCCTTCGCTTTCTGTCATTCTGACCCTGACTCTGAGTGTAACGAAGAGGAAAGGGAAGAATCTCACCGCTCAGGGCAGGCTCCGGCGCGGCAATCTCATGGTGCTGGCAACGATGCGGCGTGCTTTTAGGGTGAAAAGCTGTTAAAATTATAAATTCAAGGAGGTATTGAATGGGAGATATTATTGACGAAGCTACGGCGATTCTCAGGTGTAAGGAATGTCCGTGGTATAAGAATTGTGTAACTCCGCTGCTGGTTAGCCCTGAAGATATTGCTCAATTCAGATTGATGTTGCAACAAGGGAATCTTCCGGAACAGGCTAAAAACGAAATGGAGGGCATTCTGGAGAATATAGCCTCTATGAGCCAGAACATGATTTTGCAAAGTTGCCCTGTGTTTGCCCAGCGGCTTAAGGAAAGTTCTGAGCTTGCCCAACGAATTAAGGAGATAATGCAAAACTGGGGAAGGGAGGAATGACTGAGCAAGTAGGTAAAATAGAGAAGCCGCCAGCAGAGCAGTTTAAGGGGAGTAAGAAGCTTTATCTTGTCCCGTTGATATTTTCTGGTGAGGATGCTCCTGCGGAATATAAGGAAAGATGCCAGCACTACTGGCAGCAGGTGGCAGAGCAGTTAGCCAATCTGGAAGGAAAAATCGGCAGGGTGAATCGGGTTTATTACGAATCAATCTCGCTGTCCAGTGAAGAAGGTATGAAGCTGGCGGAAAAGATAAATCAAAGTTGCTATCAAATTGCTAAAAGCGAGTGTGATAACGGAGCTACTTTTGAGGCACTTGAGGATGAGGAATTGCTCGAGGAGGTTATAGATTGGGAGAGGTGTCTTTTGCTTGGCTTTGTAACTGTGAAGGTGGCGAGCAAAGTTTCGGAATTTTACACTGAAGCTTCGAGGAAGCGGTATGAATTCATGACTAAGAAGATAGCTGAGACGCTCAAGGATAACGAAGCGGGACTTTTATTCATCAGGGAGGGACACAGGTTGCAGTTTTCCAAGGACATCGAGGTATTCAGCATTTTCCCGCCGGCTCTGGATGAATTGCATCGCTGGCTTCGTGACGAGGCGAGTAAGAAAGAAGAAACTAAGGAAAAGGAAGGGAAAGAAGAGAAACCCAAGGAGACCGAGGAGAGGAAATGAATGCTAAGGCAAGGGGAGCGGTGGTTGCCGGGACATTTTACGCCGGCACATCTGAAGGACTCAGGGAGCAAATCGAGTGGTGTTATCGGCATGAACTTGGTCCTGGATTCGTGCCGAAGGTGAATAGCAAGGGTTCAAGAGAGATTATCGCCCTGGTTGTTCCTCACGCCGGTTATATTTACTCCGGCCCGGTAGCAGCACATGCCTATAAAGAGCTTGCTAATGATGGAATATTCGATACCGCGGTGATACTTGGTCCCAACCATACCGGCTATGGTGCCGCAGTCTCAGTGTGGACAAAAGGCGGCTGGAGGACGCCATTAGGGGAAATGAAGATAAACAAGGAGCTTGCTGATAAACTTTTGGGCGGAGTCATTGAAGCGGACGAGACAGCCCATTTATATGAACATAGCATAGAAGTGCAGCTGCCCTGGCTTCAGTATCTCTATGAGGGAGTTAGCATTGTGCCAATAACCATGCTTGCTCAGGATATTGAGACCGCCAGGGAAGTTGGTAAGGCTGTTTCTAAAGTTGGTGATAACATCATAATCATAGCCAGCAGCGACTTCACTCACTATGAGCCTCATCACATAGCCTCGGAGAAGGATAAGTCCATGATAGAGGCAATAATAAATCTGGATGAGGGAAAATTATATCAGCGGCGTGCTTCACTTGATTGCACCATGTGTGGCTATGGTGCCGTAGCAGCAGCGATTGTAGCCGCTAAGGCGATGAAGGCCAAAGAGGCAACTTTGCTGAAATATGCCACCAGTGGAGATACTAGTGGGGATTTCTCCAGGGTGGTTGGCTATGGCTCTATTGTGATAAGGCGGTAAAGCTCTTGTTTATCGTGCCCTTGCCTCCGCCGAGATTGCGGAGCTTGTTCCGAATGGAATGAGGAATCTTATGCTCCAGTTTGCTTCGGCTACGCCTCGCAACCGCTAATGCTCCTCGCAATGACAAAAAGGGGGTCGGTGCAGGCTGCTACGCCTCTGGATTCTGTAGTTGCCTGATTCATCAGGCACAAATTTGCCCAATAAATTGGGCAACTACATTTTAAACTACGCCTCGCAACCGCTAGCGCTCCTCGCAATGACAAATAAACAACCTCAAAATGAGGAAGGTTTTTACATTTTATAGTATCCCGCATAACTTCGTACAAAAAAATCCCTCTAAATCCCCCTTTAGAAAAGGGGGAGTAAGGGGGATTTGACATTCCAGGAAAGCAAGTGAGATTATAACTAGTTTCGTGTCTAACTATAATTTGTAATTTTGATTTTTTATGTTGTTTGATATTTGTTCAGGATGTGGAGCTTATTATCTCTCCTTTAATATCTTCCTCAACGGTAAGGATGCCGAAAGACTGTGACGCCTTCCCGGGATTAAAGAAAAGGATGCCGTCAATCACCTTATTCTGAGAAAAATGGGAGTGCCCGAAGATTATGGCATCCAATTTCTCACCGGTGAACACGCTTTTGACCTTGTGTTCCATCCTCAATGG
>MNYD01000071.1 GCA_001872925.1 Dehalococcoidia bacterium CG2_30_46_19
TATTTTAGAGCACAATACTATTTTGCAACGCCGTCGGGATAAATTAATGCAGGCTATTAATCAAATAGGGTTGCGAGCGAGAGTGCCTAAAGCTACTTTCTATATTTGGGCGAGTGTTCCTCAAGGTTGCACCTCTACAGATTTTGCTGATAAGTTGCTCAATGAAGCCGGGGTGGCAGTAACCCCCGGCATTGGTTATGGAAATGAGGGTGAAGGCTATATCAGGTTCTCCTTGACTCTTCCCGATGATAGGTTGGAGCAAGGAATAGAGCGATTATTATCCTGGCAAGGGAGGCAAAAATAAGGCGGAAGACTTTTGCTACGCAAGCTGAACAAGAGCGCGTATTCTTAGTAGGGGTAGAGTGCAAAGCCGCTAGAGATGGCTGGTCTACAACTGATTCATTAGAGGAGCTATCTTATTTAGCCAAGACGGCTAACGCTGCTGTGGTGGGTAAGCTTATTCAAAAGCTAGATATGCCTTCGCCAGCTCACTATATCGGCAAAGGCAAGATTGATGAGCTACGCAATCTTAAGGAGGAAATTCAGTATGATACAGTGATTTTTGATGATGACTTATCCCCGAGACAGCAGAGAAATCTTGAGGAGGCTCTCGGGGTTAAGGTTGTTGACCGCACCGCGCTCATCTTGGATATATTTGCCAAACATGCTCAGACTCGGGAAGGGCAGCTTCAAGTCGAGTTAGCTCAGCATCAATATCTGTTACCACGGCTTGTTGGTCAATGGAGTCACCTGGAGCGACTTGGCGGCGGGATTGGTACTAGAGGGCCTGGTGAATCGCAGTTGGAGACTGATCGGCGTCTTATCAACAAACGTATTAACCGTCTTAAGCATGAGATAGAGGAAATAAGGCAGCATCGAGACCTTTATCGAAAGCATCGTAGGACAAGGGGTATGCCTGTAGTGGCTCTTGTAGGCTATACCAATGCCGGCAAAAGCACCTTATTCAATGCTTTGAGCAAGGCAAGCATGGTGGTGAAGGAAGACCTCTTTTCTACTTTAGACCCGGTAACCCGTCGTTTGACCCTACCTGAAGGGCAGCAGTTTCTAATTACTGATACCGTTGGCTTTATTCACAAATTGCCAACGTTGTTAATTGCGGCATTTCAGGCTACTCTTGAGGAGCTTAGCGAAGCTAATTTGCTTCTGCACGTGGTTGATATAATACATAAGAATGCTTCCTATCAATGCCTCGTGGTGGAGAAGATATTACAAGAACTGAACCTTAGTGATAAGCCAAGGGTCACAGTGTTTAACAAGCTGGATTTAGCTGTGGGTAGCGAGGAAGAACTGGAACGTCTGACCACGATTCCTTTCCTTGAAGGACAAAGTGGGCTATCAAGCAAGAATACTGTCCTCATCTCCGCTGCTAAAAGCTGGGGCATAAACAAGCTCTTGGAGGTGATAGGTTGCTATTTGAGTGATAGCTTGGTGCATAATATGATGGCACAAAACAAATGAGCACTGTAATATACCGCTTTTTTAAATTCTGATATAATAGGATTAATATTCATGTGACAGAAGATATAGGAGGAGGATTGCGTTATGATGGAAGGAATGAAAGGAAGTGAGCTAAGGCGTGATAGTTTTGATAATTACCGTCAGCGTTACCGCCGCAAAGGAAGAAGCGACCAGACCTGGGGAGCTAAGTTAGAGCTGCTGGCTAAGACTATCCCCGATAGGCTGGCTTTTATTCAAGGCGGTAGAAGGCTTACCTGGAAACAGTTTAATGGGCGGGTAAACAGATTAGCTAACGCCCTTCTGGATTTAAGGATTAAGAAAGGAGAGCGGGTAGGTATTGCCGGGTTCAACTCTATAGAGTGGATGGAATCCTTCTTTGCCATATCTAAGATTGGTGCCGTTCCATTTAATATCAATCCACTGGCTGCTCTTGATGAGATAGAGTATATGATTGGTGATGCTGATGCTGTTGCGGTGATAATGGAAGATGAGTACGCTCGCACTATAGCAAGGATAACTACGTTTATAGCTTCCTTAAGACATTTAATAGTTTATGGTAGAGGTGAGTTACATCAACCTCTTCCTGAGGGGGCACTTGTCTATGAAGACCTGTTGGCAGAGCACTCATCCACAAAGCCAAAGCTAGACTATAAAGTAACAAATGAAGATTTTTGTTGTCTCGTATACGGCAGTGCAAAGGGTGCATATACATATCCCATGGGGGTGGTGTGGGATAATGCACAGGGTGTGAAGGGCGTGGAGTGGCGTTTTTGGAATGTTTTACTGCCGCTGCTTGACAGAGTCCAGAATAACAAAATTTGGACGTTCCTGATTAACCTATGTCCCGTGAGATTATTTAAACTTTTGAAACCTGTGCGTAGTCGTTCATGGGCCAAGTGGATAATAGTCACGTTTATCAAAATGACGCGGGGGTCTGCTTTCATGGTCAAGCAAATCGCACAGGGCAAGCAAGAAGAAACTAAGTCTATGCCAGTTAGCCCGCTATTCTATTCAGCTACCTATATGCAAACTTTTACTAATATTGTTGCATGTGTAACTACTACGGTTTTCCTTTCCACTACCTATCCGTTTAATAGTCGGCAGCTCTTGGAAACAATAGAGAGGGAAAAAGTAGATAACATCATGATAAATGGAGACGCCTTTGCCATGCCGATTGTAGATGAACTGAAGAAGGCGAAGGAAGAGGGTAGAACATATGACCTAGTATCCTGGCGGGGTGTAATATCTTCAGGTGTAAGATGGTCCCCCCGGGTTAAAAGGGAGCTTTGCCAGCTCCTGCCTCAGCTCGTGATAGTGGATACCTACGGATGTACAGAGTTCACCCCTGCTTACAGCTCGGCTGCTGTCTTGGAGGACAACGATATGCCTCCTGTCGGAGCCACACTTCGTGCCAAGGGCGGACTATACTCTATACAAGCTCCGTTTAAGGTTATCAACCGTGAGACGGGGAAAGAGGTTGAACATGGAACAGGGGAGATGGGAGAATTTGTTGCTGAGGGATATGTAGCTCTAGGCTACTGGAAACGTCCTGAAGAGACTAAAAAGTGCTTTAAGGTTGTGGGTAGGCGAAGGCATTTTTTTACGGGGGATGACGGATACGTTGATAAGCATTTGCGGTTCTGCTTTGTAGGGAAGGGTGGGGATGTTGTAAGTATAGGTGGGGAAAAGGTCTACAGCGAGGAGGTGAAGGTGGTCATTAAGACTCATCCCAAGGTGAGGGATGCCGCTGTTGTCGGAGTCCCTGACCGGGAGTTAGGCGAGGCACTGGCGGCCATTATCGAGCTGGAGAAAGGGGAGAAGTTAAGCGAGCGTGATGTAGTGAAGTACTGTAGCCAAAGCCTTCCGGCGCACAAAATACCAAAGCATGTAATGTTCGTAGTGTCTCTTCCCAGGGAGGCAACTGGCAAGATGGAGAAGAGGGTGCTAAAGGAATTTGTTGGGCCTAGACTGGGAGGGGAGGCGCATTAACAATGTTAAGCATAAAGTAAATGGGGTAGGG
>MNYD01000064.1 GCA_001872925.1 Dehalococcoidia bacterium CG2_30_46_19
TGTAATGTGCTTCTATTCATTACTCGGTATGTCTGGGAAAAGAGAACTAATCCTCGAAAGGGGATTGAAACAGGTCATCGCCCAATTGAACCACGCTATCCTCGCCCTGGGAAAAGAGAACTAATCCTCGAAAGGGGATTGAAACTATCATAAGCTTCCCAGGCATCATCCCTTATCTTACGGGGGAAAAGAGAACTAATCCTCGAAAGGGGATTGAAACCTGTCAATTTTCACCTCCCAGTGATTTATTTACTCTAGGGGAAAAGAGAACTAATCCTCGAAAGGGGATTGAAACGGGTATTCGCTATCATGCTTGCCGCTCCTGGCTGCCTCATGGGAAAAGAGAACTAATCCTCGAAAGGGGATTGAAACACCTCCTGGGCAAATCTTTTCAGCCTTTAACGCGAGCTTGGGAAAAGAGAACTAATCCTCGAAAGGGGATTGAAACCCACCACCAATTTCCCAAACACCGACTGGCTGAGCAAGGGAAAAGAGAACTAATCCTCGAAAGGGGATTGAAACCAGAGTGACGCCGATATTCAACCTGTCAATGTATGGCTGGGGAAAAGAGAACTAATCCTCGAAAGGGGATTGAAACTTAACAGTGGGCATTTCATCGTTCCGCCTCATTGCGGGTGAAAAGCGACCTGCTACAGAGATAGAAGCTCAGAAAGAGGCGGGAGTCGGCCAGTTTGAAACCATGATTCTGGATAACCTCAAGAAGGCCGGAGTACAGAATACGATTAAGAACGAACGTCTCAAGCTTGACCGCATCGACCCCTACGCTGGAGAGTGGCTGCACGCTGAGGGTGAGTACACGGAAAAGGACGGCACTACACGCCGGGTAGCGGTCTGCATTGGTCCAGAATATGGCACTGTAGGCACAGAACTGGTCAAAAAAGCGGCTAAAGAAGCGGTCAAGGGTGTCGGTTTTGACCTGCTAATAGTCTGTGGCTTTGCCTTTGACCCTCATGTCTCCGAGGAAGCCAAGCGCTACGGCAAGCTAAATGTGTTGGTAACTCGTATGAATCCTGACCTTTCTATGGGCGACGAACTTTTGAAGACAACTGGTGCTGGTAATCTCTTTATGGTCTTCGGCGAGCCCGATGTTGACATCAGAAAGCAAAAAGACGGTAAAGTAGTTGTCAAAATAAAGGGTGTAGATATATATGACCCAACAACCGGGCAAATTCGCAGTAATTCTACCGATGACATTGCCTGTTGGTTCATTGACACCGACTATAACGAAGAGAGCTTCTTTGTCCGCCATGCCTACTTTACTGGTGCTGACGAACCGTATGAGAAGCTGAAAAGAGCACTAAAAGCCGAAATTGACGAGGCTGTTTGGTCTTCACTCTATTCTACTGTAAGTCGCCCTTTCGATATACCGAAAACTGGTAAAATTGCCATCAAAGTCATTAACCATTACGGCGATGAGGTACTGAAGGTCTACGAGGTCAAATAGGCCTTGCACCTGTTCCAGTACACAGGGTTGCACTTTATAGTGCTTTGGTCGGCGCGCCGAAATCAGGAACCTCAGTTTCCGCCGCTGGTGTCAACACCCACAGGGGGTTGGGGACGCCTGGCACTATGAGCCTCCGACATAACCAACGCCGTGGCAAACAGCGGGTCAATCCAGATGAGATCTACCAGCGATTATTCACCCTCCGCCTCTTCATGAATGCGCAGGCGTCCTGGCTCCACAATCCAGAGGTTGCCAGCGGGTGATTCCCTGTTGAGGGCATCAATCAAGGTTTCCACCAGAATTCGCATACTTAATCCTCATCAGACCTTCGAAGGAATGTCTACATAGCGTTCCCTTGTCATTTCAGCAGCGAAAGCTAGCGCTGCCCGTATATCTTCTCGGTTCAGTGAAGGATATGCCTCCAGGATTTCTTCCTCGCTGGAGCCAGCAGCCAGATTATCCACTATCAAGGAGACCCAAATCCGTGTTCCCTTGATACAAGGCTTACCATGACAGACATTCGGGTCTATAGAGATGCGCTCTTTCCAATCGTCCATATTACAAACCTCCTCCATGATTATCACATTATAGCATAAAAGGGCTAAACCCTACGGGCTCCTCTGGCATGTTGTTGTTCATCTTTTATCTTGATTATCCGTTGAGGGGTTGAGGGACACTCCCCACTATGAGCCTTCAACATAACCAACGCCGTGGCAAACGGGGCACTCTTCATACTGGTGAATTCCAATAGCGCCTTTCAGAAAAGGCGGTAAGTCTTTCCTGGGGACTTCGCCTTTGCCGTTGCATTTCGGGCACAGTTTCGGGTTCTTCATTTTTTCACCTCCTTCCCGGTATTACTCTTAGTGAAGAATGCTTTCTTCACGATAAAGCCAAAAACTCCAATAACCACAATCACCGGCATCAGCCTGGTGACGATGGACACCAGCAGGTCAAAATCTATTAACCCGATGATAATCAGGCATGTCACGGGCACTGCCAGGACCAGCATCAAAATGCCGCGTAATATCCTTCTAACCATATCTCTCCATTCCCCCCTCGCTCAATTCTCCCTCATCGTCCTGGCATATCCATGATTGGCAGGGGTGTTGAATCCCAGGCGGTGACCATTTCTCCCGTTTATCCTGGAGATGGCGCTGGTGACCTCTTCCTCGCTGAAGCTGAACTGCTCGGGGTCGTCATGGTTGTTCTGGCTATACTCGATAACCATGGTGTAGACTATCTCCTGAATTTGAGCCAGCGTGAAGCCCTCCGTCCTATCGACAAGATAGCGTTGAGTCCCTTCGTCCATGGGTATTTTGCCGGACAGCGATGAAATGAACTCTCGGCGATACTCTATCGCAGGACGCGGCAGTTCTATCACCCGGTCAAATCGTGATGGTCGCTGGCTCAGAGCTTTGTCTATTATCTCCA
The DNA here is from genome assembly GCA_001872925.1 of Dehalococcoidia bacterium CG2_30_46_19. Taxonomy (GTDB): domain Bacteria; phylum Chloroflexota; class Dehalococcoidia; order GIF9; family AB-539-J10; genus CG2-30-46-19. The sequence continues at coordinate 2,897 of MNYD01000064.1, forward strand.
GGTGGTTTGTTGTTGCTATGGTTATTATCTGTTCATGCTCCTCAACGCCATCAAGCTCGGAAAGCAGGGACAGCAATGGTACCCACCTGCGCCTCTCGTCAGCGATGAGGTCGATGTCCTCAATGAAAACAATACAGGGGGAGAGGTCCTGAGCCAGCTCGTATAAGTTTGAGATATAACCCATGCAAACCAGTGCTTCGGCATTGGCTATGATGCCGGTTACCCCCGTACTCTGGGCCATAAGCGCCTTACATACCAGGGTCTTGCCGGTGCCGGGTTCTCCAACAAGAAGAATTCCTCGCTTGGAAGGGATACCGTATCTGGCAAGCCGCCCTTGATTAGCCAGAAAATCGATGGTGTTGGCTTGAACATCCGCCTTCAAATCAGGGGGTAGAATTATGCTTTCCCAGAGATTGGAAGGTAAGTGCAGGAACCGAATACGCCCGTCGAATTTTAGTTTCTTGCCCCGGTAGAAGTTCTGCTTTTCGGAGATGGACTCAACGCCCCGGGCAAACTGGTGTATTTCCTCCTTTTTGGGAGCAAGTCCCTCTACCTTTATGGCAGCAACAGAGGATGTTTCTACAGGATATATGGTAATTGTAAAGCGACTATCCCCTTTTTCCACCAATAAACAGGCCTCTATGGGAAGGTTTTCATATTGGTCATAGTCCGTATTCACGTCAGCGTAGACTGGCTCGGAATAGCGGTAACCAAGAACGTGGATAACCTTCCATCCCTCGGCTTCAAGATAGCGGTGGAGAGCCCAGGTGAGAAGCTCATTATAATAACGGGGCGCGATGACCACGGCATTTTCCCTTTCGCCTTCCCCCAGGAAATTGCTGATAATGGTATTGTTCCTTGTCCGTTGCTGGTGCATATCAGGCGAGAACTCGTCATCTCCCCCCTGTGAATTAAGCTCTGCCATGATGTCCTCGAAGCTTTCATCCCGGTTCATTTTTTATTCCACCTCCTTAAAAAATAATCTAGCAATTCCAATAGTAGCAGAGGGTTGTGACAGCTAGATTGTCACATTTCGTGGAAATTATGGAGGTATCAGCTAAGATTGTTTAGCAACTCCCCTCTGTCATTGCGGTGAGCCAAAGCCCTGAATGTAGTGAAGGGGAAGCGTGGCAATCCTTGTTCCGAGCGAAAGCGAGGAATCTCATGCTCCAGTTTGCTTCGGCTACGCCTCGCAACCGCTAGCGCTCCTCGCAATGACAAATAAACAACCTCCATCTGACAGTTGACGATGGTCTTAAAATAGCTATAATGATGCCAGTCTCAGGGGATAAGGAAAGCCATGAAAGGTGGTAAGTATAACCGAACATTGCGCCTCATTAATATCATCTACATCCTCAACAATAACCCTAAAGGCATAAGTCCGGCGAAGATAGCCGAGGATTGCAGCATTAGTACCAGACAAGCGTATCGCGACCTCAGTGACCTTGAACACTACCTCAAGGTTCCGCTCTGGACAGATAAGGGTAAGTGGGGTATTGAGCCAGGTCGCTATTTGCCACCCATCTCTTTCAGTCTCCCGGAAGCAATGACCATTTTCCTTGCTTCCAGGCTCTTGCTTGCTTACAGCAACGTCTACAATCCCAGCATCGAGCGCACCTTCATGAAGCTAAATTCCGTCGTTCCCGGGCCGTTAAGAGATGAGATTCGCAAGACCATGGAACAGATGCAGAAGCGAGAGACAGACCAGCAGTTTATCAACACTATGGAACTTCTTGCCCGGGCCTGGACAGAGGGGCGCAAAGCAAAAGTATGGTACTGGACGCTGGGAAAGAAGCAGCCGACCGAACGGATTATCGAGCCATATTTTATTCAGCCCGCGGGTCTGGGGCATGGCAACTATGTCATTGGCTATTGCCATCGGGCAAAGGAAATCCGCACTTTCAAGATAGAGCGAATCCAGAGAATAGAGTTGTTAGATGAGAAATACACGGTGCCAGCAGATTTTGATGCTAATGAGTTCCTGGGCTCGTCCTGGGGCATCGTTGTTGAGGGCGAGGTCAAGACCATCAAGCTGAAGATTGACGCCCCGGAGATAATCAGGATTATGGAAGAAACGAGATGGCATCCCTCTCAAGTCACACAGCGGCAGCCTGACGGCTCAGCCATAGTGACCCTGAAGTTGACAGTGACAACTGAGCTTGTTGGCTTCATACTGAGCTGGGGAGAGAAGGTGGAGGTGCTGGAGCCGAAGAAACTGCGGGAGAAGGTGATGGAAACGGCAAAAGAGATGGTAAAAATTTATCAGAAGAAGAAATTTTGACGCAGGGGTGTCAAAGGGGGTGGGGGAAGATAACGAATAGGCTGGTGATGAAATGGTATCAATTTACGAAGCTGAAGTCCGCAAAAAGTACAAGGTAAAAGAGGACCAACTCACCTCAAGAGTTTTTGGTGCTCTTGCGATGCTGCCCAAACAGACTGTGTTGCTTCCATTTCTTGAGTTGCTTGCGAAGGACACGGCCTCAGGCCAAGACAAAGATGCCCCGGTGCTATCCAAAATAACATCATGGCGGTCTGAGGGCGTGAAATCGGCGAACATTAGTTTATGGAAATACGCTGAAGGGAGCTATCCAGATATCTACATTAAGATGGGTGATTTCGTGATTGTTATAGAAGTTAAGAAGGCTGCACCCGCCACTACTACACAGATAGTAGAGCAATATAGCAATGCTGTAAAGCTCGGTGAAAAGAAAAGGGAGGGTAAACTTGCTTATTTCCTTTTGACCAACGATGACAAGATACCCGATGCGGTAAATGAAGCGCAAGAGGAATTGAGAGGCGAATTTCCGAATGCCAGAATCCATTGGAGGCGATGGCCACAGGTTTGGAAATGGCTTAAAGAAATACAAGGAAACCAAGAAGTGAACGGTGTGTCGCAGAAGCTACTAGAAGCAACAATTAAACTATTGGAGGCGAATGATATGGCGTATCCCACTGGATTTAAAAAGAATTGGTTCGATGAGAAGGTATGCAATGCCTTGGACAGGGTGCAAGAGCTATGTCGTGAAATAAGGCTTACCATTAAGGAAGTCAATGCAAAACTGGAAGAAAAGGGATTGGAGAAGCTTGGCAACCAACCGGACCTGAAAATAACAGGCAAGCTAGGTAACCATGATGAGTGGGTACCTCGCTCATTTCTATTCTATTTCAAAGATAAGCACTGGACAAAAGTGAAAGACCCAAACATACACCCGAGCCTATGCATAGAGTTCAATTTAGAGTCTGATTATCAAGGGGTTGGGGTCGGCCTGCTTTGGAATGATCCCAATGAGGAATTGGTTAAGGAAGTGAGAGAACGTATCTCTGAGCTGGCAGGTGCGGAAGTTGACGATAAGTTGTGGGCTGATGATGGTGAGCTTAGCGTGGGCTGGTGGCTTTCTGCTAAAGACCTGAGCAATTCAGAGGCACCGGATAAATTGCTTTGCAAACTTGTCCAGATACGTGATTTTGCCAACAAGCTGGAGGAATTGCGCGGGACGCTGGGATTAAGAACAGCTCGGGTGTTGAAGAGGATGGGTAAAGGAACTGTGCCCAAAAAGTAGCCAAAACCGCCCAGGCAATGCTGGATGTCTATAAAAAGAGATAGTTGTTGTGACAACCTGGTTATCTTGTGTGTTATTAAGTGGAATGCCACCTTTTCCCAGGTAGGAACGGCCATATCGTACGATTAAAGATTGACATTGTGGATACAAAAGCTCTATAATGTTACAACAATGGAGGTAACGCTATGGCCAAAGCCGGCATTAGAAAGCTAAAGAACAATCTCAGGTATTACATATCTCTTGTCAAAAATGGAGAACAGGTCGTAGTTACCAATCGCGGTCATGACGTGGCGCTTATCGTTCCTGTGGAAGGGTCTGACAATTACAGCCGACTGATGGAGATGGTCAAAGAAGGACTGGCAATTTGGGAAGGTGGTAAACCAATCACACCAGAACCCATAGCAGCTAGTGGTAAACCTGCTTCAGAGATTGTTCTTGAAGACAGACGATGATTCTCTATCTAGATACAAGCTCTTTAGTGAAGCTGTATGTTAGAGAAGATGGCTCCGACGAAGTGAAGGCTTTGTTCGACAGAGCTAGAGTTGTCGCTACCTCGCAGGCGGCATATGCTGAAGCTTGTGCCGCTTTTGCCAGGAAACACCGGCAAGGCGATTTTACCGATGCGCAGTATCACACCGTGATAACTAATTTGCAGCGGCATTGGGGCGCCTACTTTGCCCTTGATGTCTCATGGCCAGTATCGAAGCTTGCTGGCGAACTCGCTGAACGACACAGCCTTAGGGGATTTGATGCCATCCACCTTGCCTCAGCATTGACTCTCAAGACAAGGCTTGGCTCAACAATAACTTTTTCATCTTCCGACTATACATTGGAAGATGCTGCTAAATCAGAGTCGCTGGATGTCTCTAGAAGAAAATAGCAATTTGTGACAATCTAGCTGTCAAAGGTCCATGTTATTATCTTCTCAATGTATAATCACAAAGGAGGTGAAATATGGATAGGAAGGAGATTTTAGAAAAGAAGCTGGAGACACTGGAGGAACTGGAGAAAATCGGGGAAAAGCAACAAGATGAGGAAAGTGAGAAAAGCACAGACATAATGAGCCTGTATATTCCGAGACCTCCAAGGGCTGCGATGGAATCAGCTATGGAGAGGTTAAGGAAGATGGTTTACCCATTCTAGGAAGTTAATATGTGGAAAAAGGTCCTGACAGTCCTGCTAGTTTTGGCAATCTTCTGGCTGCTGGCAAAGGCTGTCATGGCACTACTGCCGAAGGTCAAGCGGGATTTCTATTACCCCAGGGTCGGTAAAGACTTCTATCTGCCGAGAAGAAGATGAGGTCTTTGCCCTTAGATGACTATCTGGATATTGAGACCAGCGAAGGTGCAAGACCAACCATCCCCGGAAGACACTGGCTTTGCTGTTGGAATATAATAGAGAGGATGGGGTGATATTGAAGGTGCTGAAGGCGAGGCTGTTATGAGTATTTGCGACAATATGCCCAAAATACCGCTCCCACGTTATCTTCGGGAACACGGAGATGAAATACAGCACATCTTTGATAACGCAGGCAAGAATGCAGACACATGGCATTACGATGCCAGCGTCTGGCAAAAGGAATTTAAAGACAATTCTGAGGTTAGCGACGACCTGAGCGAAATAACGAAGAAATACCCCGATAGAATAACCCGCAGTCATGTTCAATCCTATGCTCGCAAGATACGGCCTGGTAGCTATCAAGGCATCAGGAGACTTTTTCTAGCCTGCATGATATGGGGATATGGTCCTGACCCCAACGGTCAAGCTAACACTAAGCTAGCTCTCTCCGCCCCTAGGCTTAAAGCAGTGCTTGAGAAATCGGTGGAAAGAATTAAAAACACCCAAATTAAAAAGGCTTACGAGGGATTCGAGCTGGCTGGTTGTGGGCCTGCTTTCTTCACCAAGTTCTTCTACTTTGTTGGGCATGAGTATCAGATAAAGCCATTACCGCTTATTCTTGATAGTCACGTAGCGAATTTCCTACGGTTTCTGGGTAGCGGAGAGGGATGGGGCTTATCGCTTTTCGCCAAGACGGGTTTAAAAGGCTACATAAAGCGCTACTCAAAGGGGTATATGCAGTACATATGTTCAATGGACAATTGGGCGAAGGAGCTTGGTTGCTACGCAGCAGATAACATTGAATACTTTATGTACAAGAAAGACAAAGAGCTAGAGAAAGCGTTGGGTGAAGTTGACGGGGAAGGCAATCCTGAGGTCCCAATCATATTTCACCGCGACGGCGCGTATTGTCTTAAGTGTGGCGCCTTCTTGACATCACCAGAACCAGGTGTAGGTTTCACGTTGGACAAGATTAAAGGAATAGTATGGAGACACGGGTGCTATGACTGCTAGGCGTCAACATCGCTTGAATGGCCAGAGTTCTGTTGCGAGGCTTGCGTCAACAATCTTGGTACAGAGCGGCTCAGCATCCGCATTTGACAAGGCGGAAATTAGGGTTAGGAGGAGTTAACATGCCTATTTATTCTGATTCTCGGCTAAGTATGTATGAGGAATGCCCCTTCAAGTACAAGCTTCGCTACCGGGACAACATCAAGCGAGACATCGAAGGGGTTGAGGGCTTCCTCGGTTCAAGGGTCCATGAGACCCTGAAGAAGTGCTATGACGACCTCAGGCTTACCAGGCTGGATACCCTGAGTGATTTGCTGGCTTACTATAACAAAATCTGGCAGGAAAACTGGAACGACTCAATCATCATCGTGAAGGCGGACCTGACACAGGCGCACTACAGAGCCCTGGGCGAAAAGATGATTGAGACTTACTACAACAGGTATGCCCCGTTTGACCAGGATATAACCATGGGCACTGAGCTTGGTCTTAATTTTCCACTGGATGATGATAGCAAATACAGGATGAGGGGTTACATAGACCGATTGTCACGCACTCAGGACGGTACTTACGAAATCCATGACTACAAGACATCAGCCCATTTGCCGGGTCAGCAAGACGTTGACAATGACCGGCAGCTTGGCTTATACCACATCGGAGTTCAAAAGAAATGGCCCGCTATCGAGAATATCAGGCTTATCTGGCACTACGTCGCCTTCTATGAGGAACTGGTTTCCTACCGCACCCCTGAGGCTATCTCAAGCTTAATTCAAAACACTAAGAGCTTAATTGATGAGATAGAAGCGGCTGAGGACTTTCCACCAAGGGAATCTGCCTTATGCGACTGGTGTGAATATCCCGACCTCTGCCCGATGAGGAAGCACCTGTACACGGTGGAAGCGCTACCGGTAAATGAGTATCTCAAAGAGCCGGGAGTTACGCTGGTCAACAAATATGTGGCGCTTAAGGATGAAGTGAAAAGGATAGGTGAAGAGATACAAAAGGTGAGAGAGGCAATACTGGAGTATGCCAGGAAGGAAGGAGTTGAGGTCATAAAGGGCAGCGACTGTAAAGCGAGAGTTAAGTTTGAGGAGAAGCTGAAGTTCCCTGGGAAGAATGACGAGGAGCGCCAGGAACTGGATAACACAATAATAGAAGCAGGCAAGTGGACAGAAGTCTCTCAGCTTGATACCACAGCACTCACCGATGCTATCGAAAGTGGTCTGTGGAGCAAAGACCTGATTGATAAAGTCATGAAATATGGCAGAATTGAAACAACTGATTCCGTTCGTATATCGAAACTAAGCGACGAGGAAAAGTAGAAATGAGTAGATATGACCCTATAAAGCATTACTTGATTGATCAGCCAGCTCGTGGTCAGCACGAGATATCACTGAGTTTTAACAAAGTAGAAGCTATCCTTGGTTTTTCGTTGTGTGATTCAGCATATAAGCACCCGGCATGGTGGGCAAACGACAGAACGCATTCCCAAGCCAAAGCCTGGCTTGATGCTGGATGGAGAGTGGTTCAAGTCGGTATCAAGAGTCAGATGGTTCATTTTGAGATGCAATCTAGTGTGAGTAAGGCAGGTAATGGTAAGCACCACAATAGCTATATGAGAGGCAGCGAAAATATAGAGAAGGGTGTAACAAAGGAGGATATTCTAATAGTTGTCTCTTGCACCGAGAGGAAAATTTGGAAAGAAGACCCTTCACGACCTGTATATGTCCCCGCAATAGATGCCTACAGGGGCACAAGCGTAACGTGGTTAAGGAATAAAGTGCCTGAAGGGAGAGGTTTCCACTGTGTAATTCTTAGTGCAAAATATGGTTTCATAGAGCCCGAACATCCTATAGCTTATTATAACGTTACCTTTTCAAAACCAAATACAGGGCCGATATCGGACATATCGCTGAAGAACCAAGTTTGCTGTCAGCGGCGACGCTTTGGTACTCAAAAGAGAAGGCTTTGTGATTTCAAGTATATCTTTGTCAAAACCGGGAATAGAGACAAGGGAAGAAATAAGGCATCCTACCTCAAGAAAGTAAAGACTGCGTTCGCCGATACAGATGCAAGAGATAACGTTAGAAAGCTCGATAATAATCTCTGGCATCTAATATTACGCACTGTAGACCCATAAGCGGGATGCAGAAGTAATTAATGTACAAATGACACCCATGAACATTGAGATAATAGGAACCCGGCCCCATTTCACGTTTCACTGGCCAATGGGCATAGAAGAATATAGCTCGGTCATTGAGGTCACGGTACCTGATTCTGGCTATTTCCAAGTTAGCAAGTTGTATATAGCCTATGGATACCGTGAAGCATTCGGAAGCCTCCGTAGGCGCATTCTAGTTTTCAGAAATGAAGGTGATGTCCTTGCCGAGTTCGTTGGTGTGGATTGCTGGGAACAGGATAAACGAGTTGCGACATTCCTCCGGCGGGACGGAAGCAAGCAGTATCTGCGTCCTGCTGACTCTGTTCCTTCCCGCTATAAGGCATTCAGTGTCATTCATTCGCGGTCCGTTATTACAGGCCCATATGCTCCTCAGTGCCTGGCTGCCGTTATCGCCGAAGCAGATTTACCCTCGCTGGTAGCAGTTGCTATAGCAAGAGAGCAAGGAGAGACTTTTCGCATGGCGCAGACACCACCCAAAGTGAAATCAAATACTAAGGATGCCAGCATGCCACCGACAACAAGTCACAACCGCGGCCGGGATATAGTGCAAGCGCTCCTTGATTATCGTAGCAAGCAAAAAACCGGTGGCCCATTCGCTAAGAGTAAAGATGCCGATGAGTTTCTACGCCAGAATCCTTTTGCATTCCTGATGGCAGCCTCAATCGATAGAGGAGCACTTGCCGAGGCAGTGTGGGAGATTCCTTTTCTTCTGAAGAAGAAGCTTGGCCATCTTAATCCCCAATTACTATCTCAAATGAGCGTAGATCAGCTAGAGGAGGCATTACGCTCACTGGAACGGAAACCACGCTTTCCAAGACAATCAGCACGGACAATGCTCTCTCTTTCTAAATTAGTGTTCGAGCAATTTCACGAAAATGTGGCTAGCATATGGCAAGGTAGAGAGCCATTGCGTGTTGTACAGATCCTCGAGCGAATCTGGGGTATTGGCCCCGGCATTGCTCACATGATAGTCCGCATTCTAATAGACGAATTCGGCTATAATCCTGGGCGGGAAGGATTGAGTCAGATTGATGTGAAACCTGACATACATGTGGTAAGGATATTTTATAGAACCGGGCTAATTCTAGAGAGGAGTGGAAGTGCCTGCGTAGAGGCTGCACGACAGTTGTATCCGAAGTTCCCCGGCGTACTAGACTGGCCAGCCTGGGAAATCGGCCGTACCTGGTGCCATGACCACAATCCAGAATGCGTGGACTGCCCACTTTATAGCGTGTGCTCAAGGATAGGCACTTAGCCACAATGAAGTTAAAGTTGGAGATTACGACACATTTCTATAGCAATAAGCACAGGGCAGCAAAATCGGTAATTCGTTTAATAAGGTAAAAGCTTATTAAACTGGCGTTTAGCAAGGATATCTCACCATAGCAGGCGGCAGGCCATGACGAAAAAACAGTGCACAATTTGGCGGTTTGTGCAATCTCGTGCGGCACTTCCCCTTGACATTTATAGAGGAGTCCCATCATTTCGATGGCAGCAAGACTACCTATGATGGGTCAAAATATGCTTTAATGTATGGAAGTATTAACTTTAAAGGAGCGATTGGATGGACAAAATAGAGTTAAAGGTTACCAAGCGGGACATTCTGGGCAAAAAAGTCAGGTTTTTACGCCGCCAGGGGGTTACCCCGGTGCATCTTTTTGGGCATGGTATCGAATCACTGGCATTACAATGCGATACTGCCAAGCTTCGGCAGGTATTAGCTAAAGCAGGGGAAGCCAAGCTTATTAATGTCAAACTCGGCAGTGAAAAAGGGCCAAGGAGCGTTTTAGTCCGTGAAATTCAGGTAGACTCGCCAAGACGCGAATTGCTCCATGTAGATTTTTATCAGGTAAGAATGGAGGAGGCAATAAAGGTGGAGGTTCCTATTACCTTGGTTGGGGAAGCGCCAGCCTTGAAATTGAGGGAGAATACCCTGGT
>MNYD01000104.1:0-2411 GCA_001872925.1 Dehalococcoidia bacterium CG2_30_46_19
CACGGCGCCACCTCGCCACCGGGGCTGTCCACACGCAAGATAATCGCCTTTACTGAAGCATCTGCCTCCGCTTCCTGTAACAGTCCCCGCACCAATTCCGGAGTAATAACCCCGCTATACGTAAGTGGGCCGCTTGTTCCCGTAATAGTGCCAGTGAGTGGAATCACCGCAATTTTATCCCCGCCAACTCCGACGGGCACTGAAATACAGCTAACTGGAATTAACATCACTAAAAGCAACAGCACCACCACACCAATAATAGCCACTCTTCCCTGTTTCATTTTTCTCCTCCTTCCAGCAATTCTTTATAGTAGCTATCAGCTTTCAGCCAATAGCTTTCAGCCTTCAGCTAACAGCACTCAGAACCCCACATCCTCCCCACCCGATTGCTGATGGCTGACTGCTGATTGCTCGTTCCTGATTACTGACTGCTTTTTCATATACTAACACACTTCTTCAGCTTTGTTAAACATTATGTCAACTGGAGCCTTCTTTCCCGTCCATAGCTCAAAGGAAGCCGCTCCCTGATATACTAGCATAGGTAAGCCGCCAAGAATATCAGCCCCTGCCTTTCGTGCTAACTGTAATAGAGGTGTCACCCGGGGATTGAATACCACGTCATAGACCAGAATGCCTTCGGGAATTACATCGCCTGAGAGAGGCGATTGCTCCTGCTGAGGGCTATATTTCATTCCTATGGTAGTGCAATGGACTATTAACTGGCAGCGCTCAAAGGTATCAGCGGAATTTACGCTTTGCCAGGGCAAGACAGCGATTCTGGTTTTCAAGCCAGCTTGAGTTACATAGCGATTTATATGCTCGGCCAGGGCTTTGGACTTATCCAGTATCCCATCCATAATAGTGAGTGAACCTACCTTGTTCTGCACCAGGGAAAAACAGACCGCCCTGGCAACCCCGCCAGCACCTAAAATTACCGCCTCTACGCCCTCAGGCTCAAATTTGCCTTTATTGCGTAATGCAGTGATAAATCCATCTGCATCGGTATTGAAGCCAACAAGCTTATCATCTCGCTTCGCTATGGTATTAACCGCCTCAATCAAGCTTGCCTGCTCGTCAACTTCATCCAGCAGGGGTAACACCGTTTCCTTGTAAGGCGTGGTTACATTGGCGCCCAGGTTTTGTGGCTCTCTTAACCCAGCTATCCGAGAGCTGAGCTTCTCCGGACTTGTTTCCCAGAGCTGGTAGCGAATGTCGAGGTGATAGTAATCCAGAGCCGCCTGCTGAAAATAAGGTGAGATGGAATGTTTAACAGGGTAACCAATAAGACCGATAAAATCGGGCATTTAGTTCATCTCAACGAGCTAATTGCTGCTCAGCTTAGCAGCGATAAGGATAGCATAGTCCTTTACACTCTGCTAGCTCAGGTTTAGAGCCTAAAGAATCTACTTACCGCCACCACCAGAACCACCAGAAGGGCTTTTTGGTAGTAAAGTTAAACTCATCGCCATACACTATCGTCCCATCACCTTCCGCTTTAGCTCTGAAGTAATAGGTAGTATTTGGTGATAAGCGCTGCAACCTGGCGCTGAAAGCTCCAGCTCTCCTCTTCAGTCTTGGGCGAGTTTCTTTATCCAGAGAGTCAGAGGTAGTCCCCCATTCAAAGGAGACATCTACAGAGTCAAAGCCACCCAGGTCATCCAGCCACCCATTCAAGGTAGCCCCCTTAACAGTTATCTGTCTAGCATCATTAGTAGTTACTGAAAGCAGGGAGACTACGTTAGCGGTAAGGTTAACCTCAGCGGTATTATTAGCGGCTTGAGCTGTTGGACAAGGTAATTCAATGGCAACCAGGGATATTATCAGGGCAAGAACTACAGCAACGAATTTCAATCTTTCTTCCTTCTACCTAACACGACTATAGCAGCTATTATTATTGAGTGCCGCGCCAGCGGCACTCTTATCTTCCTTAACCTCAGCCGAGTCATCATCCGGAGAAAGCTACCTCCTGCGGACCTCAATATGAAGCACCCTGCTCACGGCAAAAACCACCACTGCAAGCACGACAATGCCGATGACTATCCAGCCCCATAGCGGCATGGTGAAGCTCTCACCACCTCCGGTCTGCGGCAGTAATGGCTGACCTGCGACTATGTGATTTACAGTGGCTTTCACTTTTACTGCCACGGCCACGTTGCCTCCACTCATACCAAGGAACCTTACATAGCCGTCATATGTGTGAGAGCCAAGTATCTCATTCCCATAGATTGTTAATTGTATATCTGTAGGCTCATCCGATGACTCAATATGAATTGTGGTTGGCTCTACTCTCAATGGTATATCTACCAGGCTCACTTGCAAATCACCGCTGAAGTAATAAACCTGGAAATCGGCTGTTGCGCTGCTATTGCCCGGGACTTCAAGCACCGTATGGCTGGGACTTATTCCCAGGC
>MNYD01000104.1:2442-4348 GCA_001872925.1 Dehalococcoidia bacterium CG2_30_46_19
CAATTAACTTTCTCAATTCTTCACCCCTTTTCTGGTGGAGTGAGGGGGATGATTGCCCACCCCCCCTCATTTTACTGGTTATAATGCCGTAGCTTCGAAGACTAGCAAGCCTGTCTCGGTACCTGAAGGAGTGTAGTCTGATGGTACTGGTAGCCGAGTTTGGACATACTTGGAGCCGTCCATGGCTAAATTGGTTATTATGTCATTCCAAGGTCCTGTACCGAAACTCCCACTCGAATCAAACCTCATCACTAGGTTTGCGAATAAAGCATCTGATGAGGCATCCAGTAACGCACTAACATTGACTGTGTGTGTGCCAATGTTCGTTACAGTGATACTTTCCACAGAGGAAGTTTGTCCTGGATATAAGGTACCAAAGTCGATGGAAGTTGGAGCCGCTGAGATAGCTACAATGTCAGGAACATCAGCGGTTAAACCAACTGAGCTGGTAGGCTCAAAGTCGTAGGTGACGCCGTTTATGATGACATCGTCAATGTAGGCTGTTTCGTCCATCCAGCTTCCAGAACCGCCTATCAAGAGCTTTACGCATTTCACTTTCACGGTGGTGTTGGGAATGTTAGTGTCCCAAGTTACATTACCGATTCTAGTCAATAAGTCAGCAAAGGAACAGTAGAGGGCTGGTGGAACTGTGAAACCATAGCCAGAGCCAGAGAGACCATCTCCAGTAGAATTAGGTGTCCACCATTGTGCTGTAGTAAGTGCATTTACCTGAGTCCAACCCAATGGAGCACCTAATTTGCCCAATGCTCCGTCCATCTCTATGAAGCTATCACCTCCCAGCAAAGTTGCATTGTGAGAATCAGTTACATGCCATCCAGCTACATCAGCTTCAAAAACATCATCACCATCCAAATCTATTCCAAGAACCACATTCACGTCCCAACCCGAAGTGGTGTATGATGTTACCCTCTCCCAGAAGGACAGTTCATTAATGTCTTTGAGAGCTATGTCAACCGGAATTGAGACCTCAGCCCAGTCAACTGAACCATCCTTAACATAGAGTTTAACTGAATTATTTGGACTGACATAGGTTGCAGTTGATATCTCCGCCGTAGCGCTACCGACTGCATTGAGTCCTATACCTGGACTAGCACTGGTCACTGCTGGCATAGCCATCAACGAAACTGCCACTGCCAGTGTTAGTAAAACACCAACTAATTTTTTCAATTTTTACCTCCTTTTGTTTTAAGCTTTCAGCTTTCAGAGATTGCTGACAACCGAATGCTTTTTCTCTTTTTGCCCGATTTGAGATTTTCCAGATTGACCACTCTATGCCCCTTTGGGGAAATCCTAAATCCGAAGCTCCAAATCCTAAATTTAGGATTTAGTGTTTAGAATTTCGAGTTTGACCCTTAGGGTCCGGCGCCTGGCATTATTGCTTTATCTCATCGGGCATATCTAAACTTCACCTCATCTTTGATTTAAGGTGTGCCTTACCGGGCTCACCCTCACCTTAATCCTCTCCCTTCAATAATCCTCTCCCGTCAAGGGAGAGGATTATTGGAAAGAGAGATTGCTTCGTCGCTTCGCTCCTCGCAATGACAAGGGGGAAAAAACCTCGCAATGACAAAGGGGAAAACCCTCGCAATGCCACGTTTCGGGAAGCCCAGTCGCCCAAGATCGGCCACCCCAATTGTCACCCTCACCTTTATCCTCTCCCATCAAGCAACTGTCTTGGCATCAGGGATACAGGTATTATTAAAGATGGCATAATTACAAGACCAATAAGAGTTATGTTTAAGCATTACATTCAGCATGATGAGCAACTTATGCATACAAGCAGTAAGAGCCACCTTTTTCTCCTTGCCGTTAGCGAGAAGACGCTCGTAAAAGATTCTAATGGTAGGGTTGAAACGGACTGCGCTAAGAGCTGCCATATACAGAG
>MNYD01000159.1 GCA_001872925.1 Dehalococcoidia bacterium CG2_30_46_19
CATTTATCACTTTCCTCCCCTCTTCTGGCGTTCTACAAAAAGGCACCATCACCTTGACATTAGAAAGTCCCATCTCATCTCTTACTTTCTTTATCGCCTTGCATTCTAAGCCAAAAGCAGGCTTAAATTTTTCATCATAGTAACGAGAAGCACCCCTCCAACCTATCATCGGATTGCTTTCCTCTGGTTCATAAAGATACCCCCCGATTAAATTGGCATACTCGTTCGTTTTAAAGTCAGAAAAACGAACGATAACATCATTAGGGTAAAACCCCGCTGCTATCTTTGCTATCCCCATCGCTAAATTGTCAACGAAGAACTGCGTCTTATCCCGGTACGATACGCTTCTCTTATCTATCTCCTCAACTACTTTTGCTATCTTCCTATCCTTATTTGCTTCCTTCTTCAACTTACCGTATCCTATCAGCGCCATTGGATGTATACCGATGTAGGAATTGATGATGAACTCCTCCCTGGCTAATCCTACACCATCGTTTGGAATTTGCCCCTGAATAAACGCTCCCCCAGGAATGCCAAAATTCACCATTATCTGGGTGCGAGGTCTCGGAAGGTTAGATAATGCCACCTCATCAATCCGATATTTCAACTTTCCTTCATATATCCTACCTTCGCCCCTGGAACAGTCTACCGTAACTTCGCTGCCATTTCTTAAGACCCTAGAGCCATCACCAGTGCCAATCACGCAAGGTACTCCAAGTTCACGGCTAACTATGGCAGCGTGACATGTTCTTCCACCTTTATTCGTCACTATGGCACCAGCCACTTTCATTATTGGTTCCCAGTCGGGGTCAGTCATATCAGTAACCAGAACTTGACCGCTCTTGAATTTATTTATTTCACGAGGGTCTTTTATCACGGTTACCTCACCCTGCCCTATTTTCGTACCAACCGCTTCCCCCTCAAGTAGCAACCTTCCTTCTTCCTCAAGCACATAAGTCTTGAGCATGGCTGAATCTCTTTGTGAATGCACTGTCTCCGGTCTCGCCTGGACGATGAAAAGTTCACCGGTTAATCCGTCCTTTGCCCATTCGATATCCATCGGCAGACCGTAATGTTCCTCTATAATGCAAGTCCACCTGGCAAGAGTGAGCACTTCATCATCACTCAACACAAATTCCCCCTGGTCTTGTGGGGTAACTTCCTTTTGCTCAGTTCCTATCCCGTCTTCCTTGTAAATCAATTTCTTTTCTTTCGTCCCCAGTTTCTTTTCCACGATGGGTCTGAATCCCTTTTTTAAAGCGGGCTTGAAAACATAAAACTGGTCTGGATTCACAATCCCTTGCACCACATTCTCTCCCAAGCCATATGCGCTGGTGATGTAAACCACATCCTTGAACCCTGATTCAGTGTCTATGGAAAATATAACTCCAGAGCATGCTAAGTCGGAGCGAACCATCTTTTGCACGCCAACCGATAGAAAAACCTTTAGGTGCTCAAACCCCTTATCAAACCGGTAGGATATTGCTCTATCAGTAAATAAAGATGCGAAGCATTCCATAACCTTCCTTATCAGTTCCTCTTCCCCCCGCACATTCAGATAGGTTGTTTGCTGTCCAGCAAATGAAGCTGTAGGCAAGTCCTCCGCAGTAGCACTGCTCCTCACCGCAACATCAACATCCTTACCGTATCTTCGCTCCATCTCCCGGTAAGCAAACCTTATCTCCTCTTCCAGCTCTTTAGGACAAGGTGCGTTCTTTATTAGATTTCTTACCTCTTTGCTCCTTCGTGACAAATTTTCCATGTCATGTGTATCCAAGCCTGCTAGAGTGTCTTTGATTTTTTCTACTATGCCTGCTTTTTCAACCACATGCCTATACGCTTCAGCAGTGATAGCAAACCCAGAGGGAACGTTCACCCCATTTTTACCGAGATTCCTTATCATCTCGCCAAGAGAGGCGTTTTTGCCACCCACCAAAGCGACATCACCAGCACCGACTTCTTCAAACCACTTTACAAACTTCATCGCTTGACTAACAAACTATACCAAAAATAAATATTAGTCCTCACAGCTAGGGTAAATTAAGTATTTTAATATACCACACTTAAAGATATTTAGGCAACCTAACTAAGCCAGGCCCAGAACCAGCTATCTCCTACAATGCCTTGACTGTAAATAAGGTAGAGACTATAATCATCATAAAGGCAATTTATATAGTGTGAGTAAATATGGCTACTGGATTTGAACGATTTTCTGAAAGTGCCCGTAAGGTATTAACACGAGCTCAAGGCGAGGCGCAGCGCCTGGGGCATAACTATATTGATACCGAGCATTTATTGCTTGGACTAACACAGCAAGAGTCAGGAGTAGCTTCCAAAGTTTTAGCCAATTTAGGAATCTCCCAAAGTAAAGTGCAATCAGCGGTGGAGTTTCTGATTGGAAAGGGGCAAAAACCAAGTACTACTGATGAGGTAGGGCTTGCTCCTCGAGCCAAGAAGGTCATCGAATTCGCTATTGATGAGGCACGCCGCCTCAATGCTAGTTATATAGGTGCTGAACACATTCTATTGGGCTTATTACGAGAAAATGAAGGGATAGCTCATACTGTTCTAGAAAATTTGGGCGTTACCTTAGACAAGGCACGAGATGAGGTTAATCGAGTCAGCAGATATGAAGCAACACACGCCCGAACTCTTGGGCGCAGCACCTCACGCACACCAATGCTAGACCAACTTGGAACAGATTTAACCGCTTTAGCTAAGGCAGATAAACTTGACCCTATTATTGGGCGTAATACAGAAATTGAAAGGGCGATTCAGATATTAAGCCGCCGCACTAAGAATAATCCTGCCCTCATCGGCGAACCAGGCGTTGGTAAAACAGCTATAGTGGAAGGATTAGCCCAGCGCATAGTAAAGGGAGAAGTTCCTGAAGCGCTGCAGGGCAAAAGGATAGTTGCTCTAGATATTGGTGCTTTAGTAGCTGGAACAAAGTATCGCGGTGAATTTGAGGAAAGGCTCAAAAGGATTATTGAAGAGGAGAAAGCTTCAGGGAATTGTATCCTATTCATCGATGAAATGCAGACCATCGTTGGTGCTGGAGCTGCTGAAGGTGCTGTCGATGCCGCTAATATTTTAAAACCTTCGTTGTCGCGGGGTGAGATACAATGTATTGGTGCCACCACCTTGAATGATTATCGCAAGTATGTCGAGAAAGACCCTGCCTTGGAACGGCGCTTCCAACCCATCTTAGTGGCTGAACCTACTAAGGAAGAAACGCTGGAAATCCTGCGAGGCATTAAGCATCGCTATGAACAATTTCATTGTCTAACCATTGACGATGAAGCACTGCAAGCAGCGACATCCCTAGCTGCAAGGTATATCGCTGACCGCTATCTACCCGATAAAGCTATTGATCTAGTAGATGAAGCTAGCTCCAGGGTACGCATTAAACGCGGTAATGCCCCAGTTAGCTTAACCGAGGCAAAACAGGCTCTGGAAAATATCCGCAAGGAAAAAGAGACTGCCATTGCTGCCCTTCAATATGAATATTCCAGTGAACTGCGGGAGCGGGAAGTGCAGCTTGCACAAAAAATCGAAACCCTAGAAAAGGAATGGCAATCAAAACAAGAATTAGATAAACCTATAGTGACAAAAGAGGATATCGCTGAAACAGTTGGCATGTGGACGGGAATACCAGTGGTGAAGTTATCCACCGATGAAACTAGCCGCCTTCTCCATATGGAAGAAGCTCTGCATCGCCGCATAATTGGTCAGGACGAAGCGATAGAAACTATCGCTAAAGCAGTAAGAAGGGCTCGAGCTGGATTGAAAGACCCGAGACACCCAATAGGCGCCTTCATATTCCTCGGACCCACCGGCGTTGGCAAAACTGAATTAGTAAGAGCTTTAGCAGAATTTATGTTCGGTAGCGAGGATGCGTTAATCAGGCTTGATATGTCCGAGTTCATGGAGCGTCATACTGTGGCTCGCTTAGTTGGTTCACCACCAGGATATATTGGCTATGAAGAGGGTGGACAATTAACCGAGGCAGTGCGGCGGAAATCTTACTGCTGCATCCTCCTCGATGAGATTGAGAAGGCACATTACGATGTGTTTAATATACTGCTCCAGATTTTCGACGATGGTCATTTATCTGATGCAAAGGGACGTCGCGTTGATTTCCGTAACAGCATCATAATCATGACCAGTAATATCGGTGCTGAGCTAATAAAACGTAATATGAGCATTGGTTTTAATATTCAGGGTGATAGTGATAAGCAAATCGAATACGATAAGATGAAGGAAAAGGTGCTTGGGGAAGTGAAAAAAACCTTCCGCCCTGAGTTTCTTAACCGCATCGACGCCACTGTGGTTTTCCACGCCTTGACCAAAGAACATATTCGCCAAATTGTCGATTTAATGCTTAACGAGATTATTGGTTCACTCAAGGAAAAGAATATAACTTTAGAAGTTACCGAAACTGCCAAAGACCTCCTCGGTGATAAGGGCTATGACCCTGTTTTTGGAGCACGCCCATTGCGACGCACCATCCAGGAAATGGTGGAAAATCAACTCTCCGAGGCTTTGTTGCACGGTGATTTTCTCCCCGGCGACACTGTTGTGGTAGATTGTGAAGATGACAGAATCGTGATACGAGCACTGGTTAAGGAAGGCTTATAACAGTGCCACAAGAGGTAATCGAAGCACCACTACCAGGCAAAATATTAAGTGTTGCAGTTACTGTGGGTGATTCGGTGAATGAAGGTGACACGGTTTGCGTTATAGAAGCGATGAAGATGGAAAACCCAATATTAGCCCCTGTGAAAGGGTCTATTACGCAGGTGGGGGTTTCACCCAATCAAGTGGTCAAAACAGGCCAACTGATAGCTGTCATTGAATATTAGGTAACTTGTCCTGAGCAACACAAGGGGGCAGGTAATTAAAAAATTAAAAGGAGGAGAAAAATGGCTGCTAAAATGTGGTATGTAGAACCAGCAATGCAGACAGGCCTGTCCACAATGGGGGGTGAAGCTTTTAAAGAAATCTATGGACACTTTTTTTCACCGAGGATGATTTTTACCGGGAAAATAGGGGCAACGGCATTATCAATGCTTGTCGCCTTTATGCGTGAAAGGAGAAAGGCGTTCATTTTAAGCGACACTGTGGTAGAAAGACACGCCAAAAGTGTGGCTAAAGATTTCCAAGAAGCCAGCTTTCAGACAATGGTTTGGAACGAGTCTGCTCCAGAACCCCCGATAAGTTTAGTTAAGAAGTGTGCCGATGCGATGACAAAATTCGAGCCTGACCTTATCGTTGCGGTAGGCGGCGGCTCCACAATTGACCTGGCTAAAGCCGCATGGATACTCTACGAGTTACCAGGTTACGACCTGAGGACGGTAAGCCCTTTGATTCCTATGGGAT
Source organism: Dehalococcoidia bacterium CG2_30_46_19 (assembly GCA_001872925.1). Classification (GTDB taxonomy): domain Bacteria; phylum Chloroflexota; class Dehalococcoidia; order GIF9; family AB-539-J10; genus CG2-30-46-19. The sequence continues at coordinate 5,383 of MNYD01000159.1, forward strand.
TAAGGAAAAAGGCACTACTGGCAGCATATCCAACAACGAGTGGTACTGGTTCGGAAGTCACCTGGGCTTCAGTGTTGACCGATGATTCCGTCACCCCCCCTATGAAGATCGAAGTTTCCTCAGCGGAAATAGTTCCCGACTTCGCAGTTCTAGTTCCAGAATTCACCGTTGGAATGCCACCCAAGATAACTGCAGGTACAGGCCTAGATGCTTTAGCACATTCAGTTGATAGCTACTTGACCTCTTATGATACTGATATCTGCGATGCCCTGGCAATAAAATCTATAGAATTAGTATTCAAGTTCTTGCCTCGAGCATATAAAACACCCGACGATATGGAGGCAAGATACCGCATGCAACTGGCAGCAACCATAGCTGGACTTGCATTTGGAAATAGCCAAGCGGCACTGACGCATAGCCTGGGGCATGCAGTAGGAAAGGTATTCGGCATCCACCATGGAATAGCAGTGGGTATTTTCATACCTTATTCAATACAATACTATGCCAGAGCAAGCAAGAAGTATGTGCAATTAGCCCAGAAAATTGGGATTGAGGCAAAAGATGAGGCGGAATGCCTTGAAAAACTCGTTGACAGGTTCAAGCAATTTCTTTTGAGCTTTGAAATACCCTACGCCTTGAAGGAGCACGGAATCACCAAGGAGAGATGGGATAAAAACCTTGCCGCTGTCGCCAAGTATGCCTCGGAAGACGCATGTACAGCGGCAAGCCCAAGACCTACCTCCATCATTGACATTAAGAAAATGCTTGAGTATGCCTACGAAGGGAAAGATATCGACTTCTGAAAGGAGGGATTGAAATGTACGGCTATCATGGAAAAATCTTGCAGGTTGATTTAAGCACTCGACAGACAAAGGATATAGAGCTAAAAGAAGAGGATTTGAGGAAATTCATAGGTGGGGCTGGGCTTTCCGCAAAACTGTTATACCCGACGATGAGCAAAAACCTCGACCCATTGGGCCCAGAAAATCCCCTCATTTTCATCACAGGACCGTTCACGGGAACAGCAATTCCATCCACAGGCCGACATACCATTTGTGCCAAATCGCCACTTACCGGTGTATGGGGAGAATCGAGCGCCGGGGGCTTCTTCGGAGTTTCACTGAAATCCACGGGTTACGATGGCGTCATGGTAGTAGGACGCTCCGATAAACCTGTTTACCTCTTGATACACGACGGGATTGTAGAAATAAAAGATGCTTCCCATTTGTGGGGAAAGGGATTTTATCAAACAAAAGATATCTTGACGAAAGAAGTGGGGGAGAAGAGGGCAAGGATATCTGCTATTGGGCAAGGTGGCGAAAACCTCATTAAGTATGCTGCCATAATGAATGATGATGGAAGGGCAGCGGGAAGATGCGGATTAGGGGCTGTCATGGGTGCTAAAAAGCTAAAGGCAATCGTTACATATGGGGATAGAAGACCCAAAGTCGCATATTCAGACAAACTTAAGGAGAATATAAAAGCGGCTTTGGTTGTCCCGATAACAGAACTGAGCGCCTTATCCACTCTAGAGATGTTCAAGGAGTTTGGGTCAATCGGGTATCTCGACATGGCGATGTATATATCAGATGTCCCGGCAAAGTATTTTTCTAAATCCGTCTTTCCTGTCGAGGAGATAGACGGGAAGGCATTAAAGCAGAATTATTATGTAAAATCAGTTGCCTGCTATGGCTGCCCCATAGGCTGTGGAAGATTGACACAATACGGTCAACACGGAATAGATAAGGTGGATGGCCCTGAGTATGAAAGCGCTGCCGCACTCGGCCCATGCTGCATGAACCTCGACTTAGACTCCATTATCTACGCAAGTCATCTATGCAATGACTATGGGATTGATACAATATCAACAGGGGTCTCAATAGCATTCGCAATGTATCTGTATGAGAAAGGTGTACTCACGAAAGATAAGACCGGGATGGAAATAAAGTGGGGAGATAGTAAGGCTATTGTTGGCCTTGTTGAAAAAATCGCAAAAAGAGAAGGGGTGGGAGACATCTTAGCTGAGGGAGTGAAAAGGATGGCGGAGAAATTTGGTGTCTCACAAGATGAGGCAGCACATGTAAAGGGATTAGAAATCCCAATGCATGACCCCAGAGCATTTTTTGGAGACGCCGTGGATTACGCCACAGCACCTCGCGGCGCATGTCACACGAAGGGAGATTACTATATGGTTGATATAGGGCGGGGGGTCCTTGATGCCAGCGTTATACCTGGAGATAGATTCGAATCATCTGAGAACAAAGGCGCTATGGTTGCCAGATACCAGAATTTGAGGGACCTCTTCAACTCGCTCCCCTTGTGTACTTATTCACCCATAATATCGCCGGGACATATAGCAGGATTATTAAATGCAGTTACAAGGTGGGATTTCAATCCCGATTCCATTATGATGGCAGGAGAGCGAAGTTTCAATCTAAAACGTGTAATTAATATCAAGCTTGGCATCACCAAGAAAGATGACAAACTCCCCAAGATAGCAACTGCACCGCTCTCAGAGGGAACATCGCAGGGTAAGGAACCAGATATGGAAACTCTAATGCGAGGACACTACAAAGAGCGGGGATGGGATGTAGCGACGGGTAAGCCAACAAAGAAAAAATTGGAACAGCTCGGACTTTCTGAGGCGATAAAGGATATATAGCATATTAATCAGCTAGCTTGAAATCTAGTAATCATGGTAAATTAAAATTCAAAACTCTTTTTGTTTGCCAGCAATGTGGCAAGGAAAGTCCTAAATGGTTAGGCCGTTGCCCTGAGTGTGGCACTTGGAATAGCCTCGTAGAAACAACGGTCAGTTCTTCTCACCTGTCTTACAGCAGAACCGCCCTTAAAAGAAATAAACCCCAGGAGCTTTCCAAAGTAGAGAAGAGCACACTGTCCCGCCTCAGCCTCGGTTTCTCTGAGATAAACCGTGTTCTAGGAGGCGGTTTAGTGCCTGGCTCCGTAGTCCTCATCGCCGGAGAACCAGGAGTAGGCAAATCCACACTGTTACTTCAAGCTTCAGCAATGATAGCTAAAGATAAACAACCTGTGGGCTATATTTCTGGAGAAGAATCTATCAATCAAGTTAAACTCAGGGCTGAACGTTTGAACATAAATGGTGAGGGGCTTCTCTTTCTCTCTGAAGCCGACATAGCTATTATTATTGAGCATTTGGAGGAAATTTCACCTAAATTGGTGGTCATTGACTCCATTCAAACTATGTACCTGGAAGATATCTCGGGGATGCCAGGTAGCGTCTCTCAAGTGCGGGAATGCACATCGAGGATAATGCGCTGGGCAAAGGAAAATGATGTGCCAGTACTGCTTGCTGGTCATGTGACCAAAGACGGTTCTATTGCTGGTCCTGGAACGTTGGAACATATTGTCGATGTAGTCCTTTATTTCGAAGGTGAGCCTTTTAGCAGCTACCGTGTGCTGCGAGGTATTAAAAACCGCTTCGGCTCCACTAATGAAGTTGGACTTTTCGAAATGGGCAACAGTGGGTTAGTGGAAGTAGATAACCCATCCCAAGCTTTGTTATCCAGGCATACCGATGCCACCACCGGCTCAGTGGTAGTGTCCACACTTGAAGGGAGTCGCCCCTTGCTCGTGGAGCTACAAGCATTAACCACCACGACCAGTTTTACTCTACCAAGACGCATCGCCAACGGCGTTGACTTTAACCGCCTGCTTCTAATTATCGCTGTGCTTACCAAACGCGCTGGGTTAAGGCTTTTTAACCAGGATGTTATCGTCAACGTCACCGGTGGATTGAGACTTAGTGAGCCAGCAATCGACCTTGGAATCGCCTTAGCTATTGCTTCTAGCTTCAGCGACCGTGTGCCGATTCCACGCTCAGCTGTGTTCGGCGAAATAGGGCTAAACGGAGAGATTAGAACTGTACCACAAGTAGAAAGACGAATCGCTGAAGCAGCTAGACTGGGCCTTAAAACTTGCCTCATCCCCAAACTCCCTCAAAAACCCGTGCTTAACCACGTCGATATTCAACTGCTCGAAGCTAACTCTCTAGGCGAAGCCCTTCGATTAGGACTTACCAGGAAAACCAAGAGGGAGATAATCGGTGGTGAATAAGACCCCCAAGCTAGGAGCCATCATAGCCGCTGCAGGTGACAGCCAGAGAATGGGTAACCTGAGTAAAATCTTTGCCCTTCTTAAAGATAAACCTTTGTTAGCTTGGTCAATAGATACCTGCCAAAAATGCGACTTGATTAACCAAATAGTTATTGCGCTGAGAAGCGAAGACCTAGAGTTAGGGCAAAAATTAGCCCGAGAAAGAGCATGGACTAAGGTTAGTGATATATACCCTGGTGGCTCATTGCGGCAAGATTCTGTAAAGCGAGGCCTGCATAAGCTAGTAAATTGCACCTGGGTTATGATCCATGATGGCGCACGTCCTTTCCTGACTGTGAATTTAATCCAGAAGGGGATAGAAGCAGCGAGGGAAACCGGAGCAGCTATAGCTGCAGTGCCGGTTAAAGAAACGATTAAATTTGCCAATGACACTGAAATAATTGAAAAAACTCTCCAGCGTAGCAAACTATGGATAGCACAAACCCCACAGATGTTCAAATTTGAGATAATAACAAAAGCCTACGAAGCACTCAACGTGGAAGTGACTGATGATGCTGCTGCCGTTGAGCTTCTTGGCTATAAGGTAAAGCTTTACCCAGGCACCTACCAGAATATAAAGATAACCACCCCTGCCGATCTATCTTTAGCGGAGGTCATTGCTAGTGATGTTGAGAGTGGGCATCGGCTATGATTGCCACCCCCTTGTTCCAGAGCGCAAGCTAATCCTGGGAGGAGTTCATATCCCCTTTGATAAAGGCTTATTGGGATATAGTGACGCCGATGTGGTAGCTCATGCCATAATTGATGCTTTATGCGGTGCTGCCGATTTAGGCGATATTGGCACCCAATTTCCCCCAGAAAATCCAGAGTACGAAAATATCTCCAGCTTAATTTTACTAGCTAAAATCGCTGAACAAATAAGCAAAAAGGAATTCAAGATAGTCAACATTGATGTTACCATCATTGCTCAACATCCCAGATTATCCCCTTTCACCTCCGAAATGAGGAAACAAATTAGCCATTCACTGAACATCGAACCATCACAGATAACAGTAAAAGCCACCACTACCAACGGTTTAGGCTTTATCGGCAGAGGGGAGGGAATAGCTGCTCAATCTATTGCTTTAATCAGGAAAAAAAGCTAGCTTACCACCATATCGTAGCTCAAGTTATCCCCTTGCCAATAAATCATAAATTTAACCGTCTTTCCTTGAATCAAATATTTCTCGCTTTCGCTGCGAAGTTTTCTAAAATCCATCCTTTCCAGAAAGGCTTTAAGAAGCTCAATTTGCCCGGCAAGCTCTTTATCCCCTGCTTCACCCTCCATATACTTATTTGCCAAATTCCAATATGCTTCTTTGGCTACAGTCTCTATGCAATGCGAAAGTGACGGAACAAGTTCCATACTACACATATTTTAAGTTATAACAATGACGCCTCATTGTTTTCAAATGGCAAGATTATTTTTGCGAGAATATTGCAATTCACCTATCGGGAGGGTAACATCCCTTTAAAGCAATGGAGCAAATCTGGGCACCCTGGAGGATAGAATACATACAAAAGGCTAAGGAGAAAGGCTGTATTCTGTGCCAAAAACCTAAAGAGAATAATGATGAAGCAAATTTCATCCTCCAACGTGGCAGCACCAACTTCATAATGCTAAATGCCTTTCCATATAACCCGGGGCATGTAATGGTAGCACCCTACCGGCATATAGCAAACCTTCAAAATTTAACCGATGACGAAGCCAAAGAGCACTTTACCATGGTCAAGAAGAGCATTGAGCTTTTAACGGAGATAATGAAGCCCGCGGGGTTCAATATTGGGTTAAACCTGGGTAAGGTTGCCGGTGCCGGCATCGAAGGGCATCTCCACACTCATATAGTGCCTCGATGGGAGGGCGATGTTAATTTTATGCCAGTATTATGTGACACGAGGGTTATCGCAGAGGCACTGGCTGATACTTATCGGAAACTAAAGGCTGGGATAATTTAATCACTGTTCCCACTGAGGATAAGAACCCAGTATCTTAATGAAAGTAGCTTCCTGTTTTAGCCTCTCTATCGCTTCCCGGTAAACTTTGCTACCCAGGTGACCCTCAAAATCAACATAGAATATGTATTCCCAAGGTTTATTTTTGCTTGGCCTTGATTCTAATTTCGTCAGGTTTATATTTTGGGTAGCAAAGATTCCCAGCACAGAATAGAGTGCACCAGGTACGTTCTTCGTGCCGAAGACCAGAGAGGTCTTGCTCTTCCGCGTTAGCTTGGATTCCTGCTTGGAAATAGCGAAAAATTTAGTGTAGTTATCCCTGTTATTTTCTATTTTAGGGGCTAAAATCTGCAAACCATAAATATCGGCAGCCCTTTTGCTAGCCACAGCTGCACATCCCGTTAACGCGCCTTCACTTATCATCTTGGCACTGCCCGCAGTGTCGTAGCCGGGTACTATGTTGACCTTCAATTTTCTTAAAAATTGTTCGCATTGAGCCAGGGCTTGAGGATGTGAATAAATCGTTTTTATGCTACCTAGACTTTCACCTGGTAAAGCCATTAAACAATGGCTTATCCTGAGGATAATTTCAGCAAATATATTAAGGGGGTATTCTAACAGCAAGTCATAAGTTTCGTTAATGCTACCTGCTTGTGAATTTTCCACTGGCACCACCCCAAAATTAGCCTTATCTTCCAACACAGTCTGGAAAACATCTCTAAGCCGAGCACAAGGCAAAAAGGCAGCGCCCTCACCGAAAAACTTCACCACTGCGTCTTCGCTAAAAGCGCCTCTTTCCCCCTGAAATGCAACTTTGGACATCGCGACTAACTCTCCCTAAATATAGCTTGAAGCGAGCCTATATTTTCAGTAGGAACCAAGCAGATGAGCTGGTTACCCTCTTTTAAAACA
>MNYD01000005.1 GCA_001872925.1 Dehalococcoidia bacterium CG2_30_46_19
TGGCACGTATATTGATGTAGGATGTATCATGTAGTTTGGAGAGCATTTGGGAGACCTCTATGAGCGTGGCTGGGGACATATGTACCTCTAGGGATTGAATGGGCGCTCCCGCTTGATGACCTCTGATAAGTAATACGGTGGCTCCGATAACAGGAGACTTCTGATTTAGTACGTGCATGGTGGCACAGCGGGAAACTTCCAAAGGCTCGGAAAAAGTAAATGAAGGAGGTTATAACAATGGTCAAGTATCATATAGGAATAGATGTCAGTAAACGTAGACACAGGGCTTGTATTCATAATCTAGCTCAGGATTCTTACTCTGGAATATTTTCTATTGAGGTTAACCGCCAGGGATTCGAGAAGCTCATAAACACACTGGAGAAGTTATCCACAAACGAAGAGGATTTTCTGATAGGCATAGAAGCCACAGGGAGTTATGGAGACACTCTTAGCTATTATCTTCTTTCACGTGGTTATAAGGTAGTAGGAATTAACCCCTACCAGGCAAATCAATTCCGCAAAGCACAGGGAAAGATAGCCAAGACTGATAGTATTGATGCTCGCTCCCTGGCAGCTCAGCTTGCCCTGGGAAACCATAAAGCTCTGGCTATTCCTGATCCGGTGCTGGATAATCTCAGGGAGTTAACCCGCTTTCGTGCTGACATGGTGAAGGACCGTAGTGCCCTGGTGAATCAACTCCATGAGACCCTTTCCAGCATCTTCCCTGAATTGGCTACAGTCTTTAGCCAGCTTGATTCACCCAGTTCCATAGCACTTCTTATAGCCTATCCTGGTCCGGAATATATCTCTCGTGCCGGGGAAGCGAAGATAGCTGAAAGTCTAAGGGTTGCCAGCCGAGGTAAGATGGGAGAGACTCTGGCTAAGAGCTTGGTAGAAGCAGCCCAAAGTAGTATTGGAGTGCTTCAGAGGCAGCCAGCCCTGGCGACTAAAGTGTCCATATTGGGAGAAAGACTCGTATCTTTGTCAGCAGCTATTGGGAGGGTAGAGAAGGAGATAGCTGACCTTTTCCACAAGTTGCCATATAAGCCTGAAGATTTTCCTGTAGGGGATATATCTTCTCTGGCTACACTGCTCTCAGAGATTGAAGATATCCATCGCTTTCCTACCTTGAAACAGTTTCTGTCCCATTTTGGCTGGTGTCCTCAAAGTTTCCAGACTGGCAGTTATAACCGGGAACATCCCAGAATGAGCCACGCCGGTAACAGATATGTAAGAAGGATTATCTGGATGCTTTCCATTGTCGCTATCAGAACTGTCCCGCGTTATCGTGACTATTTCCAGCGACGAGTGAATGAAGGCAAGTCTAAAATGCACGTCATTGTAGCAGTGGCTCGTAAGCTTCTATCAGTTCTCTATGCTATTCTGAAGAATGGTATACCTTATGACCCTGATTGGGAGGTGAACCGCCATTTTGCCATGGCAAGGCATTGACATCAATATAGTAATCAATCTCACATGAAGGCCATTATTACAGCAACGAGATTGCGGAGCTTGTTCCGAGTGAAATGAGGAATCTGTTGCTCCGAGTTTGCTTCGGCTCCGCCTCGCAACCGCTATCACTCCTCGCAATGACAGAAGGAGGAGGCTAATATGTGACTAATCATATGAACGAGTACAGGAACTTTATACAAGGTTACGCCAAGGATTATAATCATCAAGGAGGTTAACCAAGAGGCTAGCGAGCTAAATTAAGGAAAAATAAGATTATGCTGACAATAACCCGCTATGAAGAAGTAACCCAGATCAAGATGAGCCTCTTCTCTGAGAGTCATCCTCCTTTATGTGCCTGCGCCTACCTGGTAGACAGCTTGCTAATAGACAGCGGCCCTGATTGCACCGGCAAGGAACTAGCCGATTTCCTGAAAGATAAAGGGGTAAAGCTCCTGGTCAATACTCACTATCATCATGACCATATCGGAGGTAATGCCATCCTTCAACAAAATTATGGTCTGGAGATACTTGCTCACCCAGCAGCGATAAGTAGAATAAGTCAACCACCCCAACTATATCCCTATCAGGAAGCAATCTGGGGACATTCATTACCCAGTCAAGCAAAGGAAATTGGTAAGCTGGTCAAAACGCCACACTTTCAGTTTGAGGTAATCCACACACCGGGACATAGCGATGACCACATTTGCCTCTTTGAGCGCAGCAAAGGATGGCTTTTTTCGGGGGATTTAGCCACCGTCACCCATCCCAGGTTAGCCAGGGCTGAGGAAAATCAATGGGAAACCATAATTTCACTTAAGAAAATCAAAGAATTGAGACCGCGGGTGCTATTCACCGCACCGGAATATATAATCACTGAACCATCAACTATGCTGGAGAAAACTATCCAGTACCTCGAGGAAACAGGACAGCGCATTAGAGCTCTGTCTGGTAAAGGTCTATCTCCCGCTGAGATAGCAAAGCAGCTCTTTGGTGAAGACATTGCCGCCCAAATTACCGAAGGACAGTTTTCCTCGGAAAACTTTGTGAACTCATACCTTAAAGTGGATTAAAAGCCTATAATTATTTTATGGCTGAGGTAGGTTCCTCGATAGCGCGGCGACAAATATCTGAACTTGCCCCAAGCGATATCGAGGCAATCAAGCATTTAAAGCAGGCTATCTCCCAGGGTAAGCACTGGTATCCAGCCTTACTCGAAGCTATCAGGCTATGGGACAGCATTGAAGAGGATTATAGCGGGCGTCATTACCAATACCTCATCGCCAATGAAGCTTTTGATTGGTTACTCCTTGCTGAAAGACTATGTGAAGGGATTCATCACCTCATTCCGCAGCAGGAGCGAATTAACCTCCTTTTCTTCGACCAGCCACCAATGGAATTAAGCACAGATGAATTCAAGAAGCTGATTGGCAATGCTAAATATCAAGCTTATCTCAACTATCTTTATGGAATCTTCATGGAGAGACTCCTCATTTTGACCATCGCTGAAGAGATTCGCAAAAGAAAGCGAACTGCTGGTTTAGTCAACGAAGGAAACACAATTGATGAGGCATATCAACAACTTTATGGCGATAGCGAACAGGAATTGGCACAGCGTTTTAAAAGAGAGAAATGTTATCTCCGACGCAAATCTATGAGCTTAAGCGAGCTCAACGAGTTCACTTACTGGTTGTTTAAGAAAAGATTGCTCTGTAATGATAAGTCCCGCGTTGCCAGCGATACTAAAAAGGCATTGCTGGCGTTGCATCACTATTTAGAACGAAAAGGGCAAACATCTCAAGAACGAAGCTGAGAAATCTCCGCCTTCACCCGCTCAAGCTTATCCTCGAGTTCAGTAAGTCTTTGCCTTTCCTTTTCCACGACATGCTGCGGTGCTTTAGCTAGAAAAACATTATCCCGCAGCCTTGCATTGAGCTGAGCTATCCTCGCCTGAGTCACTTCACTTTCCTTAGTCAACCGTTGTTCCTCAGCAGATAGGTCAACCAAACCTGCCCAGGGCAAAATTACCTCGGATTCCTTCAGCACCAGAACAACTGCCTTCCTACCCTGTATGGTTATCTCCCTTTCCTTCCGATGAGCAATGGTTAACGGACTAACTCGTGCTAGCATCGCGATTACCTCAGCTTGCGCAGAGATTTGAGGCAAAAGCTTATCAGTATAAACCAGCGCCTCAATCTGCTTAGCTGCTTCTACCTTATATTGAGCACGAACGTTACGGATAGAGCGAATAATCTCAATCACAGAATCCATAGCTTGTTCCGCTTCAGTGTCCATGGCATCCCTATCAGCGACAGGATAAGGAGCTATCATAATGGAATCAGACATCTGCTTTTTCTCGGGAAGACGCTCTTTTACATTTTGCCATAGCTCTTCAGTAATGAACGGCATGAAAGGATGTAAAAGACGCAACGAGCACTCCAGCACATTCACCAGAAATGGCAAAGGTGACGCTGTCTGCTGAGCGTCGTGGAGACGCATTTTAGCAATTTCGACGTACCAATCGCAGAACTCGCCCCAGATGAAATCATGGATTTTCCAGCAGGCTTCTCCGAATTCGAACCCCTCCATTAGACTGTTGACTTCGTCTATCACGTTATTAAGGCGGCTAACAATCCAGCGGTCTTCTATCCTGAGAGCTGTCAGCTGAGAGCTATCAGCTACTACCTGAGCATCCACGCTCTGGAAGATAAACCTGGCAGCATTCCATAGCTTATTAACGAAATTACGGCTGGCTTCCAGCTTTCCTTTGCCAAGATTCATATCGTTCCCCGGCGTGCTATTGCTGGCAAGGGCGAAGCGTAAAGCATCGACACCACATTCATTGACAGCCTCGGCAGGATTAATAACGTTCCCTCGCAGCTTGCTCATCTTTTCGCCATGTTCGTCCCGAATTAGCCCGTGAAGGTAAACAGTGTGGAAGGGTATCTTCCCGGTATTCTCCAGCCCCATCATAATCATCCTTGCCACCCAGAAGAACAGAATGTCATAGCCAGTCTCCATCACCGCACCGGGATAGAAGTAACGCAAGTCTTCAGTATCATCTGGCCAGCCGAGCGTGGAATGCGTCCATAGCGCTGAGCTAAACCAGGTATCAAGAACATCGTTATCCTGAACAATCTGGCTTGAGCCGCAATGTGAGCAATGAGAAGGAACATCAACAGAAATAGTCAATTCATTACAATCATGACAATACCACACCGGAATACGATGTCCCCACCACAGTTGCCGGCTAATACACCAATCCCTGATGTTTTCCAGCCACTCAAAGTATATTTTGGTGAACCGCTCCGGTATGATGGTTATGCTGCCATCTTTAACCACCTTTATCGCCTTTTCCGCTAAAGGCTTGGTGCGAATAAACCATTGCAAGCTAATCCGGGGCTCGACCATTGTTTGGCAGCGAATACAATGCCCCACAGAGTGAAGATAAGGCTCAACCTTCTCCAGTAGACCTCTATCCCTTAAGTCAGCTAACACTTTGTCTCGGCAGGCGAACCTTTCTAATCCGTGATATGGTCCAGCATTCTCATTCAGGGTGGCATCGGGATTCATAATGTCCACCAGCGGCAGATTGTGCCTTTGCCCTATTTCAAAATCCGTAGGGTCATGCGCCGGGGTTATCTTCAACGCTCCGGTACCAAAGGATATATCCACAGCATCATCCGCAATAATGGGGATTTCCTTGTCTATGATAGGAAGCATTACTTTTTTACCCACTAAATCTTTATAGCGCCCATCTTCAGGATTCACCGCCACCGCAGTATCACCGAAGAAAGTTTCCGGTCGGGTGGTGGCTACGGTGATAAAACCACTCCCATCTACCAGAGGATAACGGATATAATAAAGATGTCCGCTAATCTCCTTGTGCTCCGCCTCCAGGTCAGAAAGTGCAGTCTGACATCGAGGACACCAGTTTATAATTCGCTCCCCGCGGTAAATCAGCCCTTTGTTATATAAGTTGACAAAGGCAGTGCGGACTGCCCGGCTCGGACCCTCATCCAGAGTAAACCGCTCACGCTCCCAATCGCAGGAAGCCCCCAGCATCTGATGCTGGAGGTTGATGTTCCGCCGGCTATCATTTGCCCATTTCCAGGCCATCTGGAGGAATCTTTCCCTCCCTACATCCCTTCTGGTTAGCGATTGCCCCGCCAATTGCTGCTCCACCACTACCTGTGTGGCAATGCCAGCATGGTCGGTCCCCGGCAACCATAATGTAGGTTGTCCCTTCATCCGCTGCCACCTGACCATAATGTCCTCCAGGGTAGTGGTAAGCGCGTGTCCCAGATGGAGCTCGCCGGTAACATTCGGCGGTGGCATGATGATAACGAAAGGCTTCTTCTTTGGGTCTATTTCAGGGGTAAAGTAGCCTTGCTTAAGCCAGAAGTTGTACCACTTCCGCTCTATTTTACCTGGCTCATAAGCTTTAGGAATTTCAGACATGGCATTCAATGTTTCTAACCTTGCCCGGGGATAAGTTGCTACGCAAGCCTCTTTAATTATTTCTTTAAGAATTCAACGCGATATTTCTCCTTCCCCTCAATAGGCGTAATCCTAACTATGTCACCCTCCTTAACTTGATACGCCTTGAACCACTCTCCAAGCGCAAATTCATGGTACTTGGGATTGAAAATACGTTGTATGATATTCTCATCAGTCCTTAATTCGATTTTCGTGTAGAAGTCTGGAAATAAATCCCATCTCTCTTTCGGGATGTGAACATTACTGTTATCCTTTATATGGGAACGCGTTACGGCGATTTCCACACTGTTCATGTCATTCTGCCTCTTAGATAAGATTGCTGCCACTTTGTCCAAAATCTTTTCAGCTACTTCTCGTTTGGGCAAGAGAGGTAAGCTATCAACCTTGCCTTCTCGGTCAATTATGGTTACCTGATTGCTATCAGCACCAAATCCGCTATCTTTAGCGGTAATGTCATTAGCCACAATAAGGTCAAGCCCCTTTTGCTGCAGCTTTTGTGTGGCGTTTCCCACCAGATTTTCACTTTCCGCAGCAAAACCTACCTTGATAAAATCTCCTTTAACCTCACTCAAAATATCCGTGGTGCGTTCCAACTCCAGGGTTAATCCAGTACCTTTTTTCTTAATCTTTTCTTTAGCTGTGCTCTTGGGGCGATAATCAGCTACCGCTGCAGCCATAATCAAAACGTCAGCTCGAGGAACAGCATTTTTCACCGCCTGAAACATCTCTTCAGCAGTGCAAACATCGATTACTTCAACACCAACAGGCTTGGTGAGCAAGGTGGGACCGGTAATCAACGTTACTTTAGCCCCCCGGTCACGCACAGCTTCAGCAAGAGCATAACCCATCTTTCCCGAGGAGCGGTTACTGATAATGCGGACCGGGTCAATAAATTCCTGCGTGCTACCAGCAGTAACCACGGCATGTCTATCGGCAAAGCTCCCGGGGACGTATCCACTCCTACCCAATACTTGAGAAATAACACCTATTATCTCCTCGGTATTGGCAAGCCGTCCCAGACCTTCCTTTCCCGAAGCTAACTTGCCGAACCTTGGCCCCACAAAGATAAAACCACGCTCCTTCAGTTTGGATACATTTTCCTGGGTAACAGGGTTTTCATACATATTAACGTCCATGGCTGGTGCTATTACCACAGGCGCCGTGGTTGCCAACACCGTGCAGGACAGCACATCATCGGCAATGCCAGCGGCTAGTTTGGCAATGATATTAGCCGTTGCTGGGGCAATGACCACGACATTAGCCGCTCCAGCCAGAGAAATATGGGTAATATTAAACTCAGAGGAAGCATCAAACATGTCAATCACCGCAGCCCTACCGGTGAGAGCACGAAAGCTAAGTGGAGCCACAAATTTGGTGGCTTCCTTGGTCATAACTACATCCACATTTACCCCTGCCCTGCTCAGTTGATTGGCAATGTCGACTGCCTTATAGGCAGCGATGCTCCCGGTTACCCCAAGAACTATTGTTTTCCCTTCAAGCATGATGCTCCTTTAAAAATTAAAATTCTAAATTCTAAGCTCTAAACCCTAAACAAATCCCAATATCTAAATCCAAAACTCAAAACTGTTTTGGTCATTTAGATTTTGAACATTTGATATTGTTTAGTATTTCGGATTTAGGATTTCGAGTTTTCTTTTTTGTTCATTTCATAGATAAAACGCAGCCCAACTAACGACAAATCAGGATTTATTACCTTTATCCGTGGCGTTGCCTTAGCAAAAAGGTGGGCATATCCTCCCGTAGCTATCACCTTCACTTTACTCCCTAATTCCTGTTCTATACGATTAATCATACCCTCAACAAGCCCGATATATCCAAATATTATACCTGATTGCATCGCAGAAATTGTATTCCGGCCAATAACCTGCGTGGGGCGAACTAACTCTACCCGGGGTAACATAGCAGTGCGGGAGAATAGCGCCTCAGTAGAAATGGTGACTCCCGGTGAAATGGCTCCGCCTAAATAGTCACCTTCCTTAGAAATAACATCAAAAGTAGTAGCAGTGCCAAAGTCAATAACAACCGCCGGGCCTCCATAAAGATGATGAGCAGCAACAGCATTCACCACTCGGTCAGGGCCGAGTTCTCGGGGATTATCCACGGAAAGGCGTATCCCTGTTTTAACCCCAGCTTCAACTATCAAAGGGAGAATATTCAGGTATTTCCGGCATACCTCCTGCAAAATGGGGACCAGCGGTGGGACAACACTGCACATCACTCCCTCGGTGACTTTCGATATAGGCAACTTTTGCTGCTTAAGAAAGGCGAGCAACAAAGTACCATATTCATCCACCTCGCGCCGAGTCGTTGTGGCTAATCTCCAGGTAGCCTTAAGCTCCTCGCCATCAAATATACCTATGGCGATGCTGGTGTTTCCAATATCAATAGCCAGTAACATAACAGTTAACTCTCCTTCAATGCTTTGATTACCCTGGGCAAGGCGGGCAATAAATCAGTGGCAATTACCCCGGCATCACCCAGCTCCTCTGCCACAATCTCCCCTGCCCGGGAATGAAGATACACACCACAAGCAGCAGCATGAAAAAGGGAAAGCCCTTGTGCCGCTAATCCAGCTATCACCCCGCTAAGGACATCCCCTGTCCCCGCTGAAGCTAAAGCAGGATTCGCAGCATTATTTACTTTAGCTGCCTCACTTGGCACAGCCACAATCGTGTTAGCTCCTTTAAGCACAACGGTTTTCCCCCATTCCCTTGCTGAGCGTTGCGTTATTGATAACCTGCTTTCCTGAACCTCTTTTGCCGAAATTCCCAACAATCTCGCCATCTCCCCGGGATGTGGCGTAAGAATAGCATCTCTCCTTAATTTTCGCCACCACTCAGGTATTTGAGCTAAGGTATTCACGGCATCAGCATCCAGAATTAGACAGCTGACAGCTGACAGCTGAGAGCTATCAGTTAGCAAAGACTTAATGAATTCCACCGTCTCAGGATGCTGTCCCAATCCACAGCCAAGAAGCAATACATCATAATTGCCAAGCTCCAATTGCAGCGTAGATATTGCCTTTGAACCGAGCACTCCTGTTTTAGCTTCAGGCAGTGGGATGTAGGTTATCTCGGTCAATTTAGACGCCAGGATGGGTTGAAGGCTGCTAGCCGTAGCCAAAGTCACCAGTCCAGCACCCACTCTGGCAGCACCCATACAGGCAAGGTAAGCAGCGCCGATGTAGTTAATCGAGCCAGCAACGACCAATACCTTCCCAAAACTACCCTTATGGGCATTTAAAGGACGCTGGGGCAAAGCTTCCCTTACCCACTGCTCGGTTATCAACTCTATATTTATATCCTGAGCTAAATCTTGCGGAATCCCAATGTCAGCAATAATAAGTTTGCCTACCTTCTCAGCGCCAGGAAAATTGAATAATCCGACCTTGGGAAAACCAAAGGTAACCGTGATGTCAGCGTATGGGCAACTCGGGTCTACTTCACCGGTATCAGAGTTGAGCCCTGAGGGTAAATCAACAGCCACTAAGACAGGCTTTGACTTCCTTCCCTTAACCAGAGAAACTTTTTGCAATACTTCCTTGAATATCCCTTCGATAGGACGAATTTTACCAATGCCAAAAAGAGCATCAATGATGACATCAGCCGAGGATATGGCAATACCAAACTCAGCCAGATTCCCACCTTCATAAGCATGGATAATAGGTATCCCACGTTGTATAGCTGATTTAAGGTTCTTATCATTCTGCGCTCTGGGAGCACAAAGGCAAATATCGACTTTAGCCCCCCAGTCACGGAGATACCGACCAGCTACCAGGCCATCACCACCGTTATTGCCCGGACCGACCAGAACCAACACCCTTTTACCAATAACGCTAGGTAATACTTGACTAACCTGTGTAGCTACAGCCCTGCCGGCATTTTCCATAAGCATTTCTAATGAAATGCCCCGGGCAACAGCTTGATTTTCAATTCCCTGCATCTGGTCAGCGGTGACGATTTTCATTTTTCTTCCCTGGCAAGCTCGTTCAGCTCCTTACTCATCCTCTGCCAGTGAGTACCCTGCCAATAGATACGGTGACATACTGGACATTCCATATAGTGGTCCTGGGTCTTAAACACGTAGGGGGGAACTAATTTTTGTACTTCCTCCCGGCTTTTCGGCATTAGCGGTTGGTTACATTCCAGACAAAGAGAAAAGGGGTTACGATGATAATCCAAATTTAATTTGGCAACCACTTCCTGCAATTGAGCTTTGGGGTCATCTTGTTTAATCAATATAGCTTTCAGCTTGCCACTGGCAACCAACCGCCTTTCCATAATTTGAGTGTCTCTGGTCAAAATCGTCCTGCCCTCTTTAACCGCAATTTTAATCAGTTTCCCATCGTCCCTTTCATCAAAAAACAAGGTATCATAGCCAATAATCCTGAGCCATTTAGCTAATTTACCAACATTATTATCTGCGATGAACTTGATTTCCATAACAGGCCTTGGGGGTAAAAAGATTAAGTGGTATGTTTAAATCCACCGCCTTCGACGCAGGAAAACAAGCATAGCAACAACAATGCCCACCTGGATAAGAAAGCAGAGGGCAAACAATAACGGATTATGCAACCAGGGCTCTGGAATCAGGTTCGAACCTTCTAGGCTGGCTATTACCTCGACGGGCATTATAATAGACATGAAAATAGTCAAAATTCGCATTACCTCCTGAATTCGGTGCGAGGTTAGCCAGTTGCTAGTATCAACGAGCCCGTCGACGACTTCTTTGCTATCTTCAAGTCCATCCCAGATTTTACGAGTATGGTCAGCAATATCGCCAAAATAAGCTTCCTGGTCTTCTTTAAAGAAAGGATATTCCTCCCTCTCCAGCATCTCAATTACCGTTATCTGGGGATGAATAACTCGCCGAAAGGAAATAAGGTCATGCCGAATCACGGAGATCTTCTGAACTGTCTCCGGAATAGCTTTAGCGAAGATAACATCCTCTATAGCATCAATGCTCTCGGTAATCTTGCCCAGGATGGGGAAACAATAGTTAACCAACCTATCGAGAATATGATACAACAGAAAACCTGAGCTTCGCCCCAAATAAGTGCGCCGCTTCTCTTCGCTAAGTTGGCATTCCGTAAAGAACTCAGCCAATGGCTTGAGGTCAGCAGAGCAATGTACCGTGACGACGTAATTCTCCCCGATGAAAACATCTACCTCGCTCGGCCTGGTTATCTGACTTTGCTTATCAAATACCGGAAAATGAAGCACGATAAATAAATGGTCATCATATTCGTCGATTTTAGGACGCTGTATGCGGCTGACGATGTCATCCAGATTAAGGGGATGGAATTTGAAATGCTGCTTCAGAAACTCAACCTCAGCAGCAGCGGGCTTTTCAATATAAACCCAGGTCAACTTACCTTCGGTAATTGATTGTATATTTAATTTCTTTTCCCCAGTTACCGCCATTGGTGTTCTCACAAATCCCGAAATTTTAATTAAATAATAAATCTAACCAGGTGATATTTACAACACCATTGCTTAAAAAACCGACGTCTAGCAAAGCCATGCCATTTCTTTGCTTCGCCAAATTTCCTCTCCACCTTCGGGGCGATTGTTATTGGGCCTTATGTCCATAGTGGTTTATTTACATCTCGCCATATTTAACCCTCCGCAGCTTCTGCTTAAGTATAATGCCTTTGAGGCTATCTGGCTAATTCCATGTCACAGAAGGATTTTTAGGAATTCCTGAACAATCTCAGCACACTCCCTTGACAAAGATGAACCCACCAAATAGAATAATGAATAGAATTGAATAGGTAAAAGGCTAGGAACAGGACTAGTATAGTCTGAGGCGGAGTTCAGAGAGTCGGGTAAGGTGGGAGCCGATACTTGCGCAAGGCTAGAATGGACCTGGGAGCCGCAAACCGAAAAGCTATGAAGCTGAGTAGGCTTTGCCGGTAAAGCACCGTTAAAAGCTCAGGGTATCGCTCTTAAGTTGAGCCGTACCTGAAAAGAGATAGTCGCAAGACTGAAATAGGGTGGCACCGCGAAAGTTAAGCCTCTCGCCCCTTGGCGAGAGGCTTTTTATTATGGGTATCATGGGGAAAAAGATATGTATTATCCAACGCTAGAGGAAGTTCGCCAACTAGGGAAAAGAGGCAATCTGGTGCCAGTTTACCGTGAGATTCAGGCTGACCTGGAGACACCAGTATCTGCCTTCCTCAAGATAGCTCATGGAAATTACTCCTTTCTTCTGGAGAGCGTTGAGGGCGGAGAGCACCTGGCTCGCTATAGCTTCATCGGGACTGAACCTTCACGTATCTTGAAGACAGAGAATAAGAACCCCGTTGACCCCTTGCGCCTTGTAGAAAAGGAGTTCAGTCAATTTCACCCGGTGCCAATTGCCGGCTTGCCCAGATTTCACGGGGGTATGGTTGGCTATCTAAGCTATGAGGTTGCTCGCTACTTTGAAAGGCTGCCCTCGCCTGACCATGACTCTCTGGGGCTCCCTGAGTCTACCTTGATGCTGGCTGATACCCTCCTTGTTTTCGACCACCTTACGCACAAAATCAAGATTATCTCCCATGCTCACCTGGATGGAGACATTGAGGCAGCATATTTGAAGGCAAGCCGCAAGATTGATGACCTGGTGGATAGGCTGGGGCAACCGATTCAACTGACAGCTGACAGCTCTCAGCTGACAGCTCTCAGTGATGTGTCATCCAACTTTTCCCGGCCAGAATTTGAGGCTAAAGTATCCCAAGCCAAGGAGTATATTTATGCCGGCGACATAATCCAGGTTGTCTTATCACAACGGTTAGCCCGGCCTACTTGTGCTACTCCCTTTGCTATATATCGGGCGTTACGCTCTATCAACCCCTCCCCCTATATGTATTATCTTCACTTGGGCGACTTCTATATTGTGGGAGCTTCCCCTGAGCTTTTAGTGCGGGTGGAGGATGGCGTAGTATCTAATCACCCTATTGCTGGCACTCGCCCTCGGGGCAAAGATGCCACCGATGACTTATCTTTGGAAAAGGAGCTTAAGAATGATGAGAAGGAGCGGGCGGAACACATTATGCTTGTTGATCTGGGGCGTAATGATATTGGCAGGATTAGCGAGCCGGGGACAGTTGAGGTAACCCAGCTTATGGATGTGGAGCGCTATTCCCATGTTATGCATTTGATATCCCATGTTCAAGGTAAGCTAAGAGCAGGACTTTCCCAGTTTGATGCTCTGCGAGCCTGCTTCCCTGCGGGCACTGTTTCCGGTGCGCCTAAGATTCGAGCTATGGAGATTATCGCTGAACTGGAAAGAGAAAAACGTGGACCCTATGCCGGAGCAGTAGGCTACTTTGACTTCTCAGGAAATCTGGATACCGCCATCACTATTCGCACCATCATTATCAAGGATAACATCGCCTACATCCAGGCAGGGTGTGGGATTGTCGCCGATAGTATTCCTGAGCGTGAATACCAGGAAAGCTTGAGCAAAGCTCAGGCATTACTCACTGCTATAGACCAAGCGGAGGCTGACCAATATGCTTTTGCTAATAGATAACTACGATAGCTTCACATACAACCTCTTCCAGTACTTAAGTGAACTGGGGGAAGAAGTATGGGTAGTGCGTAATGACAAAGTGAGCTTGAATGAGATTGCGATGAGGTCTCCTCAATACATTGTCATTTCTCCTGGTCCCGGCACTCCAGAGCAGGCTGGTATCTCCAATGAAGTTATCCGCCGCTTCGGAGGCGGCATCCCCATTCTGGGAGTTTGCCTCGGGCACCAGTGCATTGGCTATAGTTATGGAGCCAGGGTAGAACGTGCTGGCGAAATCAAGCATGGCAAATCATCGCTCATTTATCATGATGGCAAGGAGCTTTTTGTTGGATTACCCAATCCTTTCTCTGCCATCCGCTACCACTCCCTGGCAGTAATGCATGATGGACTGCCTGATTGTCTAGAAATCAGTGCCTGGACATCAGAAGGAATGATTATGGGTCTGCGACATCGCCAATTTCCTGTAGAGGGAGTCCAGTTCCATCCTGAATCGATTATGACCGAGGTGGGGAAAGATTTGCTCAAGAATTTTCTAAGCCGAGGGGAACAACATGATTAAGGAAGCAATTGAAATCATAGTTGGCAATCAATCGCTTACTATGGAACAAGCAGCTGAAGTAATGGAGGAGATAATGAGCGGAGAGGCAACACCAGCTCAATTTGCCGCCTTCGTTACTGCGCTCCGAATTAAAGGGGAGACAGTGGATGAGATTGTTGGCCTGGCAAGTGTCATGCGGGCTAAAGCAACTCCTGTTCAAGTTAGCCCACCAGTGGTTGATACCTGCGGCACCGGTGGTGATAGCTCTTTCACCTTCAATATCTCCACCGGAGCTGCTTTCGTTGCTGCTGGTGCCGGACTCAAGGTCGCCAAGCACGGGAACCGAGCAATGTCCAGCCACTGCGGCAGTGCTGACGTTCTCGAATCACTAGGGGTGAAGATTGACCTTGGAGCTGAGGCAGTGGCTCAGTGTTTGGAGAAAGTAGGCATTGGCTTTATGTTTGCTCCCATCTTCCACCCAGCGATGAAGTATGCGGCGGCTCCTCGGCGGGAGATTGGAATCCGCACCGTGTTTAATATTCTTGGTCCCTTGACTAATCCAGCTCATGCCGAGTTCCAGGTCATTGGTGTTCCCTCTAAGGAATTGGGGGAGAAGATTGCTTTTGTCCTTCATCGTTTAGGTACAAAGCATTCTCTGGTAGTACATGGTATGGACGGCATGGATGAAATCTCAATCAGTGAAAGTTCGCTGGTGTGGGATGTTACTCAAGACGAAGTGTCGCCGGCCTACGAGGTCTGCCCCAGAGATTTTGGGTTTCCTGAAGCAAACCGGGAAGAGGTCAAAGGAGGAACGCCTGAGGAAAATGCCGAGATGCTGCATCGCATCCTGAAAGGAGAGAGAGGAGCGTGGCGAAATATAGTCGTTTTGAATGCCACTGCAGCATTGGTTGCTGGCAACCGAGCATCAAATCTTGAAGAGGGAGCTCGTATTGCCGAGGAGATAATTGATAGTGGGAAGGCTCTAGCGAAGCTCGATGGGCTGGTCAGGCTCAGCCAGAGCCTGAGTTCTGAAAGCCAACAGCTAATAAAGAAAGATGTTACATAAAATCATCGCTTTGAAAAAAGAAGAGGTAGAGCAGAGGAAGAAAACGCTCCCCTTAAGTCATCTAAAGGAGCGCGTTGCCCGGCAGAAGCCGCCGCTTGACTTTGTTTCTGTTCTTAGTGGCGACGGCATTCATCTGATTGCCGAAATAAAGCAGGCATCACCATCACGAGGGATGCTCAATCCCAATCTTAACCTCACCGAATTAGCTAAGACTTATGTTAAGGGTGGCGCTGCGGCTATCTCAGTGCTGACCGAGGCAAACTATTTCCAGGGCAGCATTGAACATCTCGCCGCGGTTAGAGAGGTGGTTAAACTTCCACTGCTGAGGAAGGATTTCATTTTTACTCCGTATCAAATATACGAGTCACGTGCCTATGGCGCAGATGCTTTATTGCTAATAGCGGCTATCCTGAGCCAAAGAGAAATTGAGCAGCTCCTTTCATTGAGCCATAGCCTTGGTTTAAGGTGTCTCGTTGAAGTTCACAATGAAGTTGAACTGGAAAAGGCTCTCCAAAGTTCAGCAAAAGTCATTGGCATTAATAACCGCGACCTTAAAACATTTAAAGTTGACCTTAATACGACGCACCGATTGCGTCCACTTATCCCACAAGCTCAGGTCGTAGTCAGCGAGAGCGGCATCAAGAGCCGAAGTGATGTGGAAAAACTGAAGAAGTGGGGAGTTAATGCCATTCTTGTTGGTGAGGCTCTTGTTACCGCTAGTGATGTTTTAACCAAGATTAGAGAGTTAATATCATGACCAGAGTTAAGATTTGTGGAATCACAGAGGAGTCCCATGCACTGGCAGCAGTTGGAGCCGGGGCTGACTTTATCGGATTGGTCTTTGCTCCCAGTTCACGTCGGATAACTCCTGCCAAGGCATATGAGATAGCTAGTGCAGTAAAGAAAAACAGCAATACCACAAAAGTGGTCGGCATCTTTGTCAATGCACCCCAGTCCATGGTAAACAAAGTTGCCGATTTCTGTGGTCTAGATTGGATTCAGCTAAGCGGCGATGAATCCTGGGAATACTGCCGTGACGTCATTAAACCAATTATCAAGGCAATCCCGGTAGAACAGCAATCTCCCGAAGAGATATATGCTAAACTGTCTGCTGGAAGCAAATTACTCTCCACACAACGCTTTATTACCCTCCTTGATTCTCAGGCTAACGGCAAGTATGGCGGAACAGGATTGACCTTCGACTGGGAAATAGCACAACAAGTGGCACGGAGATTTCCCGTGATTATCGCTGGTGGTCTTAATTCGGAAAATGTTGCCCAAGCAATCGAATTGGTGGCGCCCTGGGGAGTAGATGTCTCCTCCGGAGTGGAGGTGGATGGAATTAAGAGTCCCGCTAAAATCAGAGCATTTATTGAGGCAGTAAGGAGAACTGATGAAAATAAAAGAATTGCCTGATTTCCACGGCTATTTTGAGCTGTTTGGTGGCCGGTTCGTCCCTGAGACGCTTATTCCAGCTTTAGATGAGCTAGAGTCAGCTTATAAAGAGGTGAAAAATGCCCCCTCCTTCTGGGCTGAATTTGACTCCTTATCTCATGACTACGCAGGAAGACCAACACCGCTTTATTTTGCCCAAAGGCTCACTGAACATTGTGGCGGCGCTCAAATCTTCCTTAAAAGGGAAGACCTACTTCATACTGGAGCTCATAAGATAAACAATGCGCTAGGACAAGGTCTACTCGCTAAAAGAATGGAAAAACGAAGAATTATCGCTGAGACTGGTGCCGGGCAGCATGGAGTAGCCGCAGCGACCATTTGTGCCAAGCTAGGGCTGGAATGCATCGTCTACATGGGGGAAAAGGATATACATCGCCAAGCACTTAATGTCTTCCGCATGAAGCTACTTGGTGCAGAAGTTCACCCTGTTTCTTCAGGTAGCAAAACCCTGAAAGACGCTATAAATGAAGCGATAAGAGACTGGGTAACCAATGTGAGCGATACTTACTATCTTCTGGGGTCAGTGGTGGGACCTCACCCCTATCCTGTAATGGTGCGTGATTTCCAGTCAGTCATAGGCAAAGAAGCCAAGGAGCAGATTTTACACAAATGTGGTCGCTTGCCTGATTATATAATTGCCTGTGTTGGTGGTGGAAGCAACGCCATCGGCATCTTTCATCCCTTTGTGAACGACAAAGATGTCAAGTTCATCGGGGTAGAAGCGGCAGGAAGAGGAATCAAGACTCTACAACACGCTGCCTCCTTGGTTGCCGGAAAAGTAGGAGTGCTCCACGGGGCAAAATCCTATGTTCTCCAAGATGATGCTGGGCAGATTCGTGAGACGCACAGCATTGCTCCTGGACTGGATTACCCTGGTGTCGGACCTGAGCATAGCTACTATAAAGCTATAGGGAGAGCCACTTATGTTGCTGTGGATGATAACGCGGCACTAGAGGCTTTTCAGCTCCTTTGCCAAACCGAGGGAATTATCCCGGCGCTTGAGCCAGCGCATGCCATATCATACGCTGTCAAAATGGCAAGCTCTTTAGATAAGGAGCAAATCATTGTAGTCAACCTTTCTGGTCGTGGCGATAAAGATGTGGATATCGTGGTTAGGGCGTTGGGGATGGAGCTATGAATCGCATCGCCTCTGTTTTTACCAAACCAAATCATACTGCCTTTATCTCCTATGTCACCGTAGGCTATCCCAGTATTGAAGCAACCTTAAAAGTAGTTTCTATCCTTGCTAATAGCGGATGTGACATCATAGAGTTGGGCATCCCTTTCTCCGACCCCATAGCAGATGGCGTCACCATACAGAAGGCAAGCTTTCATGCCTTACAAAATGGGGTTACCCCGAAAGTTTGCCTGGAGGCAGCCAAAAAATTAAGTCGAAAGGTTAAAACCCCACTGGTATTCATGACTTATTTCAACTTGGTCTTTAATTATGGCCTCGAGGAATTTTGTGACGCCTGTGTTAACTCTGGCATCGATGGTCTAATTATTCCTGACCTCCCCCCGGAGGAAGGCTCAGAGTTAGAGCTTATTGCACAAAATCATGCCATTGACCTCATTTACCTCCTGGCTCCCACCAGCACTGAACAGCGTATTCAGCTTGTAGCCCAGAGGTCTCGTGGCTTTATATACCTGGTTTCAGTAACCGGGGTTACCGGAGCCAGAGATAATTTACCCCCAAACTTAGAGGATTTTGTAACCAGGGTAAGAAGAGTAGCCAGCCAGCCCCTTTGTGTCGGATTTGGAATATCTACCCCAAGGCAAGCCAGGCAAATAGCTAGAATAGCTGATGGAGTGATTGTCGGCAGTCGAATCATTCAACTTATGGAATCCGACAGTGAAGTTTTGACACAAGTTCAGGATTTCACCATAAAATTGAGAGAGGCACTTGATACCGTGACAACCTAATTTTAACAGCTTTATTATGCTGAAGGAGGTTTGATTATGTTCAATATTGAGACATGGCGCCGAATATGAAGAGTAAAAATTAACGAGCAAACAAATTAACTAAAGAAAGGAGGTAAAAATGGAAAGAACAAAGTTCACACTTGACGAAACAGAAATCCCTACTCGTTGGTACAATATCCAGGCTGATTTGCCCGAGCCATTGCCACCAGTCTTACACCCAGCTACCGGAAAGCCAGTCACCCCGGATGATTTGGCACCTCTATTTCCCATGGAGTTAATCAAGCAAGAAGTAAGCACCGAGAGGTGGATTGAAATCCCCGAGGAGGTGCGTGAGGTATACCAGCTGTGGAGGCCAACAACACTATTTCGAGCGCACAGATTAGAAAAGGCTCTGGATACACCAGCCAAGATTTTCTACAAATATGAAGGCACGAGTCCACCGGGAAGCCATAAGCCTAACACCGCTGTCGCCCAAGCATATTACAACAAGCAGGAAGGAGTAAAGCGCATCACCACCGAGACTGGAGCCGGTCAGTGGGGAAGCGCTCTATCCTTTGGCGGCGCTTGCTTCGGCGTTGAGATTAAGGTTTACATGGTTAGGATTAGCTATGACCAGAAGCCATATCGAAGAGTAATGATGGAGACCTGGGGCGCTAAATGTATACCCAGTCCCAGTCCGGATACCAAGGTAGGGCGAGATATGCTGGCAAAATGGCCTGATTGTCCTGGCAGCCTGGGTCTTGCCATTAGCGAGGCCGTAGAAGATTGTGTCACCCATGATGGCACTCACTACGCCCTGGGCAGTGTGCTCAACCATGTTTTGCTGCATCAGACCGTCAATGGCTTAGAGGCAAAGAAGCTAATGGAGAAGGCGGACGCCTATCCTGACATCATTGTCGGCTGTGTTGGCGGGGGCTCGAACTTTGCCGGCTTGTTTTTGCCCTTCGTCAAGGACAAAATTGATGGGACGAAACCGGACCTGCGCATCATCAATGTAGAGCCTATGTCTGCTCCGTCTCTGACCAAGGGACCATATGCCTATGACTTTGGCGATGTAGCTGGCCTAACTCCCCTACTTAAGATGTTCACCCTGGGGCATGGCTTTATTCCACCACCGATTCATGCTGGTGGATTGCGCTACCATGGAATGGCACCCATCATCTGTCATCTGTACAACCTGGGTTTTGTTGAAGCCAGAGCCGAGCACCAGCTTGCTACCTTCAAAGCAGGGGTAACTTTTGCCCGTACTGAGGGCATTATCAGCGCACCGGAGACAAACCATTGCATCAAGGTAGCAATTGATGAAGCGTTGAAATGTCGGGAATCAGGTGAGTCAAAAACCATCCTGATAGCCCATAGCGGTCATGGACATGTTGATATGGCTGCTTATGATGCTTACTTCTCAGGCAAGCTCCAAGATTATGAGTATCCCGCGGACAAAGTAAAGGAGGCACTGGCTGAGTTACCAAAGGTAGGCTAACCTATAACACCACCTTCATATCTTCGTGGCCCAGGCTTACATCGGCTCCCAGTTCATTAGCCACCTGGGCCACTTCCTCACTAAGCTGCTGTTCATAGGAAATAGCAATGTGGATAACGATGACCTTTGGCAAATAACCTTTAAGTTGCTTGAACTGGATAAGCTCGTCTTTCAGCAGTTGCGGGGTAAGATGCCCAGCTTTCCTGGCAAAATCTCCCAACATATTTGGAACAGAAGACTCGCAGATAAGTAAATCTGGAGCAATATACTGCCAGCAATCAGATAGCCCGGGACCGGTATCACTGGTATAAAACAACTTTTTGCCCTCGGGAGAGGTAACTTGATAACCAACGGTGGGGGCACCGTGTCTTACCGGAACAGCCAGGACTTGATATCCTTCGATATTCTGTCGCTTATATCGCTCAACAAACTCAAACCGAAGTGTCGGCCTTTCCTTAGAGGGATATTCAAGCAAATTGGCGTAAATCTTGCCATCAAGGAGACAGGGGATAACCACATCAAAAGTTTCAGGTAAAGCGTAGACCTTAATTTGACCATTCCACAAAGCAGCGTTGTAACCAAGAGTGACTAAATCCCGTGTGTGGTCGAAATGATGGTGAGTAAGCAATACAGCCTTGATTTTTTCTTGCTCAGCTAAAGAAAGGGCAGAGGTAAGCCCACCAGCATCTATAGCTAAAACATTATCAAGCAAAAAAGAAGTTAGGCGAGCCCCTTTAGCTTCATTGCTATGGGCGCCTAAGATTCGTAGCTCCACTATTTCGCTTTCGGCTGCAAAGATAGCTTTCGATAGCCTATAATCTTGCTGGCAGCATTATAGAATTGCTGCCATTCAATTAACTTCTCAGTCAGAATCTGATGCCCCTTTTCAGTTAATTCATAGCATCTTCGCTTTCGTTTCTGGGTAACTTGTTGCCAGGTGCTCAACACCAATCCTTCCTTCTCCAAGCGGCGTAATGCTGAATAAATGGTGCTCCCCTTAAATTCGAAGTAGCCTTGACTTCTTTTATCTAACTCTTTAGCGATTTGATAACCATATGCTGGTAACTCGTTGATAATAAAAAGTAACAAAGGTTCCACAATGCCTTTTAACAACTGTTGCACATAAAATTGAGCCATCGCACATTAGTTTACCACCTATCAATGAATAAGTCACCGCACCGGAAAACTTGCTTATTAAAGCCAGCGCCACTAAAATTAACCACATCATGGTTACTAGATTCAAATACATCATTCTTTTCCTGGTAGCAGTGGTTTTGATTTTCTCAGGTGTGAGTGGCTGCACTACCCTACATAATGCGTCCACACCCCTTTCACCCAGCAATCTCACAGGAACTGCTGAGCCTAACTGGACTTTCCCCACCACAGATAATCAAGCAAACATTTCCTTGCCAGACTTTGCCGCAGTAGTCGCCAAGGTGAAACCAGCAGTGGTATCAGTAACCACAGACATAGCTAAAGGCTCTGGATTTGTGATTGACGGAGAGCAGGGATATATTGCTACCAATGACCATGTGGTTGAAAATGCCCAAAACATAAAAGTGACTCTCGATAATGGCGAAACGCTTTCCGCAACAATAGTGGGCAAAGACGCCTTAACTGACTTAGCAGTAGTTAAGATTGATGCTACAGATTTGCCCTATGTCTCTTTAGGCAATTCCTCTTCATTAGCAGTAGGCGAATGGGTTTTAGCCACAGGCAACGCCTTTGGCATGGGACTGAGGGTAACCGAAGGAATTATAAGCGGATTAAATGTCACCATAACCCTATCCTCCGGGGAGAAGCTGTATAACCTGATTGAAACTACCGCAGCAATCAACCCCGGTAATAGTGGTGGACCATTGGTAAATATGAAAGGGGAAGTGATAGGCATTACCAGTGCCAAAATCCTCGGGGCAGAAAATATGGGTTATGCCATAAGCAGCGATAGCGCCAGGCCAATCATTGAAGATTTAATCCACCAGGGCTATATAATTCGCCCCTGGCTGGGAGTATATCTTCAAACTATGGATTGGCTCACCGCATGGCTCAACAACCTTCCAACTATCACAGGAGTACTGATTACAAACGTGACCTCTGACAGCCCAGCAGAGGCTGCTGGGTTAAAGAAGGGAGATATAATCACCAAGTTCCAAGGTAAGGAAATTGATACCGCCCAAGCATTACAGGAGGCGATACTCGATTGCTATATTGGTGAAGCAGTAGAGATAACCTTCGTTAGAGGAAAAGTTACGAGGACAACCCATGCTGTGCTAAGCTCAACCCCACCACCCCAAAGCTAGTCAACCTTGCTAACTGCCAACAAAACATCGCTATTGGAGATACGATGCTTTTCAACATAAGCACCCTCAGGCGGTAGCCCCTCAGTAAGCTCCAGAGACAAGGTCTCTTGCTTGATGTAGCCACCAAAATCCTTCAGCACTCTGGCAACATCTTCTTTTCCTTGATAATAGGTGACAATATGGTCAGCAACGTCAAATCCTGCAGCACGACGCATAGTCTGGATATGACGCACAATCTCCCGGCTTACTCCTTCAGCTTTAAGCTGGGGAGACAGCCTTATATCTATAGCTACCCAATATTTTCCGTCATTAGCCACAGCATGGTAAGGCATGTCTTCCGATAGCGTATCCTTAACAAACTCCAGTTCCTTAATATTTACCTCATCCTTGATATCAGCAGCAAATTTCTGTAAAGCATCTCCTTCGCTTTCCTGCGCTAATGCAATAATTGCTTTAGCTAATGGTTGCCGCACTTTAATACCCGCTTTAGCTCGTGCCGCTCTGCCCAGACTGGTTATCTTCATTGCTAATCTAACTTCACTGTTTAATCTATCATCAATTTTAGCTTTGTTTACTGACGGAAAATCGGTCAGATGCACGCTTTCGGGAGCTTGCGAATCAGCAGTGCAAACCAAATTTCGGTAAATTTCCTCGGCAGTGAAGGGAACAAACGGAGCTAACAGCTTCGACAAAGTTACCAAGCACTGGTATAGCGTGTTATAAGCAGCTAACTTATCAACATCTT
>MNYD01000017.1 GCA_001872925.1 Dehalococcoidia bacterium CG2_30_46_19
CGGTAATTCGTGCCACCATGATGGGGAGCTTATTTTTGCTGGCTGAATATCTAGGAAGGCAACGAAGTGCTATTACTGCTCTGGCTTTTGCTGCTGCAGCGATGGTGGGTATCCAGCCTCAAATTTTGTGGAGCGCCTCATTCCAACTTAGCTTCATGGCAATGCTCGGGCTTATTCTGTTCTATCCTTATTTTCAGAGTTGGGGAAGGAAGGGCATTGCTAAGGTGTTTGAATACCGGGATAAAGCTATAGCTATTGGTAATGTCTTTGTGGATGGCTTTACACTGACCCTAGCGGCTATCATCGCAGTCTGGCCACTTATAGCGTACTACTTTGGCATTGTTTCACTGGTTGGTGTACCAGCAACATTCCTTTCTTTGCCTGCTTTGCCAGCTATTATAGTTGCTTCTGCGTTGGTCGCCTTTGTCGGGTTATTTGCTGTATTTGCCTCTCAAATTTTAGGCTGGGTCGCCTGGCTATTCTTGAGTTACTTGCTTTTAGTGGTTCAGGGTTTTGATGCCTTGCCATTCTCCTCTTTCCAGATATCTAGTATCCCTGTGTGGTTAGTGTGGACATATTACATCATGCTTGCAATAGTTGTGGCGTGGCTTAATCATAGAAAGCAGTTGACCAATATTTCCCCCAGGTTAGCTTCCGAAGCGAAGGGAAGTGGTTAGTAATGGCTAAATTATCCCGGCATTCGCTCCTGAAATGGCTCATTCCTCCCCTTTTATTAGCAGCTATCCTGGTTTGGGCTGCAGTTCTCATCACGCCTGATGATAATCTTCATGTAAGTTTCCTTGATGTGGGACAGGGGGATGCCATCTTGATCCAAACGCCTAATCATCAGAATATACTCATTGATGGTGGTCCTAGTCCGCAGATAATAGATTTGGAATTAGGTGAGAAACTCCCTTTCTGGGATAGAACAATAGACCTTATGATATCCACACAGCCTCAAGCTGACCACATCACTGGATTGGTGGAAGTGCTGCAAAGGTATAAAGTGAAGCAAGTGCTTGAGCCCGGTGTTTCTTATAATTCTTGCGTTTATCAAGAATGGCTCAAGCTGATTGAGGAGAAAGAAATCAAGCATTATGTGGCTAAAGCGGAGCAGGAAATTGATTTAGGCAGTGGCATTAAGATAGAAGTGCTTAATCCTCCCGAGGAGTTTTTTAAAGGGACCAGCGCCGATGTGGACAACAACGGGGTGGTATTAAGGCTAAGCTGGGGTGAAGTCAGTTTTTTGTTCACTGCCGATATCAGGTGGGAAGGTGAATTTGAGCTCATTAAACAGCGAGCTAGTTTGAGAAGCACAGTTTTGAAGGTAGCCCATCACGGCAGCAAGACATCTACCATGCCCCAGTTTCTAGCGGTAGTTGACCCTCAAATAGCAGTAATCTCAGTGGGGGCAAACAATACCTTTGGTCATCCCAACCCTGAGGTAGTAGAAAGGCTGAGGGAGAGGTTGGGGGAAGATAGCATTTATCTAACGTCGGAGAATGGCACCGTTGAATTTATCACCGATGGGGAG
Organism: Dehalococcoidia bacterium CG2_30_46_19; assembly: GCA_001872925.1. GTDB lineage: Bacteria > Chloroflexota > Dehalococcoidia > GIF9 > AB-539-J10 > CG2-30-46-19. The sequence continues at coordinate 1,535 of MNYD01000017.1, forward strand.
AAGCTGTGGGTGAAGGCAGAGCGGTGACAAGAGCCGTTGACAGCGGCAGGTTCTAACCGATACAATGTAGCATTTGTAAAACTGGTATGGATACGATATGGCTGAAGTAAAACTTGGCTCTGGTGAGGGCTTTGAGAGCTTGCTGCGTAGATTTAACAGGCAAGTGCAGCAAGGCCGTATTTTAGCTGAGGTTCGGCGTCGAAGGTTTTTTGAGAAACCAAGCGAGGCGCGGAAGAAGAAACAGGCGGCAAAGAGGCGAAAAGTGTGAGAGGGGTGAGGTGACACTGGAGGAGAAAATAAGGAAGGACCTCTATCAGGCAATTAAGCAGCAGGATAAGGTACGAATCTCCACATTACGATTGCTCTTGTCTGAGATAAAGAATGCTGAAATTGCTCAAGGGAAGCCTATCGATGATAGTAAAGGTATGGATATCCTTGGTAAGGAAGCGAGGCAGCGGCGGGAAAGCATCGATGCGTTTAAAAAGGGAAATCGCAGTGACCTTGTAGCTCAGGAAGAGTCAGAGTTAGCCATTATTTTAGAATATCTTCCCAAGCAAATGAGCCGTGAAGAAATTATAACCGCAGCGCGGCAAGCAATTGACATAGTTGGAGCAAAAGGGGAGAAAGATAAAGGTAGAGTTATGTCTCAGCTTATGCCCCAGCTTAAAGGTAAAGCTGGCGGTAAGGAAGTAGGCGAGATAGTTTCTGAGCTGCTTGCTCAAGGTTAGGTCTTTACATAATATTACATCAGGATTTTGGTAATAAACAAGCTAACCAGCTTGGATAGAACTCGGGGTGATACTTAAATGGCTCAAGTTTGCTCGTTCCGTGGTATACGTTACAGAAAGGAAAAAGTTTCTAATCTAGGGGCGGTTATTTGTCCGCCATATGATGTGATTACTCCCGAAGAACAGAGATTTTATTACCGGAAAAGCGATTACAATATAATTCGTCTGGAGCTTCCTACCCGCCAATCTGGAGGCGGTGCCGAGGCTGAGTATAGTAGTGCTGCGAGAACCTTGAAAACCTGGCTTGCAGAAGGAGTTCTTCAAGCGGATGACTTACCTGCTTTTTATCTCCATGACCATTATTTTACCTATCAGGGGAGGAGGCGGCGACGTGAGCTGATAGCTCGAGTCAAATTAGTGCCCTGGGGCGAAGGCGTATATCCTCATGAAGAGACGTCTTCTAAAGTTAAACAAGACAGACTTAAGCTGTTGCGGGCTTGCCAGGCTACCTTCAGCCCCATTCTTGCCTTATACCAGGATAGGGGTGGTGAGATTGCTGGAATATTTTCCTCGGTGTCACAGTATAACCCACCGATGGAATTGGTTGATTCTGGTGAACGTCATCTCACCTGGGCAATAACCGAGCCCGACATAATACACCGAATCAGCGAGCTTTTATCTGATTTACCCTTTTATGTAGCTGATGGTCACCATCGCTATGAGATTGGGCTAGCGTATCAACGTGAAAGAATGGGACGCCTTTCTTCTCCAATTGAGAAGGAAGCCTTTAATTACATAATGATGTCCTTGGTTGAGTTTTCCGACCCTGGACTCGTTGTTTTGCCGCTCCACAGGTTGGTACGTGGAATATCGCTCGATGCCAGGGCTAAGCTGAAACAGCAACTTCGGGATTTCTTTACTGCGGAGACAATTCCTTTGTCGAATATCACGGGCGATTTAGCTGAAGGTGTATGTGATAGGCTGAAACGCGGTGGGAAAGAAGAAATGGTTTTAGGGGTTTTAGGGTTGGAGGGTGAATCATTGGTGATGTTAACACCCCGCCCGGGGGTACCTTTAGATAAAGCGATGCCTCAAGCTCGTTCCCAGGCTTATAAGAAAGTTGGTGTCAGTTTTCTTAATCATCTTATACTGAAGCAAATTTTGGGGATTAGTGTTAACAAGGATGCTCTTGGCTATACTAGTGATATTAATGAAGCTTATCGGGAGATAGCGGAAGGGCATTATCAATTAGCCTTTCTTGTTCAATCGCCTGAATTGGGGCTGGTCAAAGCTGTTGCTGATGCTGGTGATAGAATGCCGAGGAAATCAACTTACTTTTATCCCAAGGTTCCTGCTGGATTAGTTATTAATCCTCTTTGGTGATTATATTTTCACCACTTTAGCGGTATAAACGTCAGGCAGTGCCGTAATTTCTCTTCGTTGCTCTTCGGTGGGTAGCTGATCTAAAACTAGAACCATAAGTGCCTTTCCCCCCGGTTTTTGTCTGCTTAAGTGCATTGTGCTGATATTGATGCCAGCTTTGCCCAGTATGGTTCCGATAGCACCAACCCGCCCGGGAGCATCAAGATGGTCGCAAAGTAAAAGATAGCCTTCGGTAGGTACTATGTCCATCCAGAACTTGTTAATTTGAACAATATGGGTCTCACTATCTCTAGCTGTTCCTGATATGGTAGTAGTTCCTGAATTTGTGTTAACGCTTACGGTGAGTAAGTTAGAATAGTTTGGACAGGTTAACTCTTTTTCCTCGCTAATTTTCAAGCCACGCTGGGCAGCAAGGAAGTTAGCATTGACCAAATTTATTTTTTTCTCAGTCACCTGTCCCAGTAAACCGCTGATAACAGACACTTTTACCGGGCTTAAATCATAATTGGCGATTCCTCCGCAGCATTTGATACGTATGTCGGTTATCTGTCCTTCCATTAACTGGCTGACAAAGCTGCCAATTAATGAAGCTGCTTTTAAGAATGGCAGTAATTCATGGCGGACATGAGGCATATTGACGGCATATTTGCTGAATTCTCCGCGAAGGACTGTCAAGACTTGTTCGGCAATATCTTTAGCAACATTTACTTGAGCTTCAACGGTTGAGGCACCAAGATGAGGAGTGACGATTATTTTGTCACTTTTAAGAAGCATGCTATCTGTCGCTGGCTCAGTGCTGAAGACATCGAAGGCGGCGCCGGCTAGCCTTCCTTCTTCAATCGCTTTGAATAATGCTTCTTCGTCGACCAAGCCACCTCGAGCGCAATTAATAACATAGGTTGTAGGTTTCATTTTTGCTATTTCTTCGGTACCAATTAATTTCTTAGTGGCTTTAGTCAATGGTGTATGAAGAGTAATAAAGTCGGCTTCTTCCAGTAATTCCTTTAAAGGAACAAGGGTGACCTTTATAGTTTTGGCATAATGTTCCGAGATGAAAGGGTCGTAAGCAATAATGCGCATTTCAAATCCTTGAGCCCGTTTGGCTACCTCGGAGCCAACGTTACCTAAACCGATAATTCCTAAAGTTTTGTTTCTGAGCTCAGTGCCCACTAGCTTGCTTCGCTGCCATATTCCCGATTTCAGTTGAGCATTGGCTTTTGGTATATTGCGTGCTAGGGCGAGCATGAGACCGATGGTATGCTCAGCAGCAGACACGGTGTTTCCTGTAGGAGCATTTACTACCACTATGCCTTTCCTTGTGGCGGCATCAACATCGATATTATCTATTCCTATTCCGGCTCGCCCAATTACTTTTAGCCTTTCCCCGCGTTCAATTATGTCTGCGGATACCTTTGTTTCACTCCGTACAATCAGGGCATCATAATCACCGATTATCTCCCTAAGTTGCTCAGGCTTCAATTTGAGGTTGACATCAACTTCAGCATACTCAGCGAGAAATTTTATTCCTTCTTCAGCAAGAGGGTCTGCGACTAAAACTTTCATCTAAGTTAATACCTCGCTTTCGGCAAAGCTTTTTCTATTGCTTGTAATGTTACTTTGATATCATCTTCATTGACCAAGCCCATATGACCAATGCGGAAGATTTTGCCCGATAATTTGCGCTGACCTCCAGCAATAACTACATCAGATTCCTCTTTCAGGATTTGGACGAATTTAGACACATCAAGCTTGTCTGAGGCGTTGACCGCAGTAACTGTATTGGAGGCGCAACTTTCATCAGGGAGAAGAGATAATCCCAGAGATTTTATGCCATCCCTAGTCATCCGGGCTACTCTCTTATGGCGGGCAAATACATTTTGTAGCCCTTCATTCAGCATTAAATCAAGGCTAGCATCCAGAGCGTAGCAAATAGAAATGGCTGGGGTCCATGGGGTCTGTCCTTTCTGGAGGTAATCCTTGGCTTTAGCAAAGTCAAGGTAAAACCGTGGCATTCGTGCCTGTGAATAAGCTTTCCATGCTTTTTCGCTTACGCTAATCATTGCTAGGCCAGGGGGAACCATCCATCCTTTTTGGGAAGCGGTTACCACTACATCACAATGCCAGTCGTCTGCAGGTAAATCGATGCATCCAAGGCTGCTTACAGCATCAACGAGAAGTAGCTTGTCAAATTCGTTGACTACTGAGCTTATGCTGGCTAGGTCATTGGTTACGCCGGTGGAAGTTTCGTTATGTGTGACCAGCACCGCTTTGATATTGGTATTTGCTTTTAAAGCCTGGCGTATTGCTTCCGGCTTTGCCGGGGTTCCCCATTCGAAATTGAGGCGATTCACTTTGGCGCCATATTGCTCAGCAATGTCAGCGAAGCGGTCGCCAAAGACACCACAGGAACAGGCTAGTATTTCATCACCTGGAGACAGTGTATTGACAATAGCTGCTTCTAACCCACCAGTTCCAGCACAGGTAAGTACAAAAACATCTCCTTTAGTCTGAAATATCTGTTTTAACCTTACTGTTACGGATTGGAGAAGCTGACCAAATTCCTTGCCGCGATGGTTTATCATCTGACGGCTCGCTGCTTGAAGGGTTTCTGGTGGGCACGGTGTCGGTCCTGGTATGCGTAGCTGCATGTTACAAACCTCCTGAAGATAATTCAATAGCTATCCTGACAAAGCTGTGTTTTCCTACTTTGAGAACGGCGCCATTGTGGACATCGATGATATTGTTGCTTATTTTATTGCCGTCCAGTTCGATTGCCCCTTGTGCCAGAAGTCGCTTCAGCTCACTATTGCTTTTAACTATTCCTTCTTTAACTAAAGTAGGGGCAATGTCAATGCGGTACAGCGCATTTTCAGCATGGCTAGCGGGGAAAGCGTATTCCGGGATTTCTTCTGGCAGCTTTTTTTGTTGGAATGCTGTAGAAAAATATTTTTCCGCTTCCTCGGTAGATTTAACATCGTGAAATTGAGCCACAATCTCATACGCCAATCTTTTTTTGAGTATCATCGGGTTGACTGAGTGGCTATCCATCTGCTTCTTAAACTCGGTGATTTCCTCATCAGGGACATCGGTTGCTAGCTGGAAATAATCGATAATAAGGTGGTCAGGAATGGACATCACTTTGCCATACATTTCCTGGGGGGACTCATCGATACCTATATGATTACCAAAAGTTTTGCTCATCTTTAGTTTGCCATCGGTTCCAATCAAGAGAGGCACGAGGAAGACTTGTTGAGGGGGCTGTCCGGCCATTTGCTGTAGTTCTCGACCCAAGAGGCAGTTGAACTTCTGGTCAATGCCGCCAAGTTCAACATCGGCTTGGATAACCACTGAATCATAAGCCTGGAGTAAAGGATAGAGCATTTCAGCCAGAGAAATAGGATTCCCGGCATTGAACCTTTTATTGAAGTCCTCTCTCGCCATAATCTGGGCTATGGTGAATTTGCTGGTAAGCTTAATCACCTCATCCAGACCAAATTTATCGTACCATTCACTTTGCCATCTCACCTCCGTTTTACCCTTATCTACCACTTTGAAGAATTGTTTCAAGTAAGTTTGAGTGTTAGCCTCCACTTCCTGTGGTGAAAGCATACGGCGGGTAGCTACCTGTCCACTCGGGTCTCCAATCCGTGCTGTCCAGTCACCCACTATCAGAATAATTCTATGTCCTAACTCTTGGAATTGGCGTAATTTCCTCAATCCAACTACATGTCCCAGGTGAATATCGGGAGCGCTGGGGTCAAACCCTTGTTTAAGCCTCAGCCGTTTTCCTGATTCCAGTAGCTTTATGAGTTCCTGTTCCACGGTAACCTCAGCTACCCCTCGTCTTAGCAATGACTCAAATTTTGAAGCTATCATTTTGTTTCTTTGTTCAGGATTATTCTTGCTTTTTCAACATCTTTTTCAATTTGAGACTTTAGCTCTTGGGGAGAAGCGAATTGCTGTTCATCCCTTATTTTGTGCCTAAATTCCACCTCCATATCTCTACCATATAATTCGCCGTGATAATCTATAAGATAAGTCTCCACAGTTTTTTCACCTTGCCCGAAAGTGGGACGAATACCTATATTTGTTGCTGAGGTGAATTGTTTACCATCTGCGTAGGCGATTGATGCGTAGACTCCGTTGCCAGGCAATGCCTGCTGTGAACTTATATCAAGGTTGGCAGTGGGGAATTCCAGGGCATGTCCCCGCTTATTGCCAGTGATGACTTTGGCGCTGATGCTGAAGGGATGTCCCATTAATTTTCTCACCTTTTCCATATTTCCCTGAGCAAGCGTTTGTCGTACAAGGGTGCTACTCGCCGTTTCATCATCGATGGTCAATGGTGGGACGGTGTCTACAAAAAAAACCATTTGCTTCCCCAAGGTGGCGAGTTTTTCAGCATTTCCTTTCCGCCCTCTTCCAAGGGCGAAATCGGCCCCGATTACCAACCCCCGCATTTTAAGATATTTCTTAAGCAAGGTAACAAATTGTCTGGCAGAGAGTTTTGCCACCTCTGGGGTAAAGGATAGCAAAGCAATCAAATCTACACCAAGCTGGCGGATTTCCTTAACCCTAGCGTCTAAACTCATTAAGTAGGGCAATTGATTGTTGGGGTCTAGTACAGATTGAGGATGAGGGTGAAAAGTAACTACTCCACTAAGTAAATCTCTTTCTTGAGCTCGGTGGATTAGCTTTTCAATTAAATAACGGTGTCCTTCATGCACGCCGTCGAAAACGCCAATGGTGAGGACTGTTTCTTTGGGCGGAACCAGGTTTGCCAATTCTTGTTCGAGGGTCATAAGAGCTTTAGGGACTTGCCTTTACACCACTAACGGCTAACTTTCTACCTATTGCCCAGGCTATCGGTGTTAGTTGAGACATGAGTTTACCAAAATTGTCAAAGGTGAGCGACTGAGCACCATCTTTGAGTGCCAAATCAGGATTAGGGTGAACCTCTATCATAAGTCCATCAGCTCCGGCAGCTATGGCAGCAAGTGCTACAGGTGTTACCAAGTACCATTTTCCTGTGGCGTGGCTGGGGTCAGCAAAAATTGGTAGATGACTAACTTTTTTGATTATCGGGATAGAGCTGACATCCATAGTATTACGGGTGTGAGTTTCAAAAGTTCTGATGCCTCGTTCACAAAGAATAACCTGGTCATTCCCTTGAGCGAGGATATATTCCGCGGCTAATAGCCACTCCTGAATGGTGGCTGATAAGCCTCTCTTGAGCATCACCGGCTTCCTTGTTTTCCCCACTTCATCAAGCAAGATAAAGTTCTGCATGTTCCGTGCCCCGATTTGTAGTATGTCAGCATAACCGGCTACCAGTTCAACATCCTCTGGAGTCATTACCTCGGTGATTACAGGCATTCCTGTTTCTTTACGAACTTTCGCCAGCAGCTTGAGTCCTTCCTCTCCTAAGCCACGAAAGTGGTACGGGGAGGTGCTTGGCTTGAAGGCGCCGCCTCGTAGTATGTTGGCGCCGATTGCCTTGACTGCTAAAGCTGTGGTTAACAGTTGGTCTTCAGTTTCTACAGCACACGGACCGGCTATGACTACTATTTCATTACCGCCAATGGTGATATCGTTTATCTTTACTACGGTATTCTGGGGATGAAACTCTCGGCTGGCAAGTTTGTAAGGTTTGCTGATAGGGATAACCTCTTCCACGCCGGGAAGCAATTCCATTCTGTCCTGAAGTTCGGGAAAGATTTGTCCCAGTATTCCGATAATGGTGTGCTCCACACCTTGGGAGATGTGCGCTTTCAGCCCATATTCTTCAATGCGGCAAACAACGGTGTTAATTTCTTCTTTTGTACAGCCGCCTTTCATCACTACGATCATGCTTTATCTCCTGACAGTGCTAACTTATTTTCCTTCAATTTTTTGGCTCCCTCTAAATAGATATGGTTGATTTCTTCAGCTTTCTTTTTGGTGTTTACCAACATTAAAATTCTCAGGCAATGAGGTAAGCTACCAGGAACGTCCATCTCGTGTCCACAAAGCAGGGCGATATGCTGTGGCCATCCTAGCTCTCTTGTTGCTGCTGCCGGGAATTCAGCGTTCAAGTCAGGCGTGGTGGTAAAAATGATAGCTGCTATATCATCAATTTCAACTTCGTTAGTGCGAAGTATCTCTTTAAGCAATCTTTTCGTTGCCGTCATAATATTCTCTCTATCATTGCCAGGCAGCGTAATTGCACCTCTAATGCCGCGGCACCTCAATTTATCCAATCTCCTTGCTAAATTTAAGCTAATAGCCTATCTTTTTTATCAATTTACGTCAAGCTAAAGAATTAATGCGTAGTTGCTTAAATAGCTCTTTGCAGAGCAAAGGCGAACTGAACATTTTGCAACCTTTTTGAACTTATTGCATTATAGTATAGCGGATTCGTATCCTATCACTTCATATGGATTTAATAGAAGAGAAAGAGCTTGTGGAAAGGGCTCGGAGGGACCCTGAAGTCTTTGGCAAGCTTTATGACCAATATTATTCCCAGATATTTAATTATGTTTTAAGAAGGGTAGCCAACATCGAGATTGCCCAGGATATAACTTCGGAGGTATTCCTCAAAGCTTTAAAGAATCTAGGGCAATTTCACTGGCGGAATATTCCTTTTTCCTCCTGGCTCTATCGAATCGCTACCAACCAAGTTACCGACTATTTCAGGAGACACAAGCATGAGATGTTTTCTTTGGAAGAAATCCCTGAACCAATTACTCCTTCTAATTCCTCGGTTGAGAGTGAAGTTCTTGAAGCTGAGGAGGAATTAAGAAGACACGAAGATTTCCTGCTTCTTCATGAAAACATAGCCAAATTATCCATCAAATATCAGGAGGCAATCACCCTGAGGTTCTTTGAGAATAAACAAATCAAGGAGATTGCTGAGATTCTGGGAAAGCGGGAGGGAACAGTAAAGTCTTTGCTTCATCGGGGCTTGGAAAAATTAAAGAAATTAATGGAATAAAATGCAACCTTTTTAAGACAGGAGCGTTATAACAGTTAGAGGCAATAAATGAAGGAAGAGGAATTAATCAAAAAGCTAGAAAACACAGTTCTTCCCGGTATTGAGGTTCAAAGCCACCGACTTCGGCTAAGAACGGCTTTGCTTAATTCTGAGTATTTCAAGGAGCAAGCGGAAGGTGGTGTTTTCAGCCTAGCAAAATCAAAGATTAAAGGAGGTGTAGAAATGGCAACGAAGGTGTGGAAACCGGCAGCAATCGGAGTGCTGGCATCAGCGGTAATTTTCGCTGTTTTGTTCTTGATGCCAATTCAATTTCCTGGAGGGCCAGTATCTGCAGAGAAAGGCGAGGTGGTTTTTGCTATTACCGATGCCGCAGCAAACATGGGGGATGTATCCAGCGTCAATGTGACTATTGACAGCATTGAGGTTCATAGTGAAGGTAGTGGTTGGGTAACATTAGCGAGCGATGTGGGGACATATGACTTACTGGAGTTAAAAGCTAAGGGAACTACTGAGCTCCTCGTTCAAGCAGAGCTAAAGGTTGGAACTTATGATCAGGTCAGGCTTAACATCTCTAAAGTAGTTGTAGTGGACGGTAGTGGCTCCTGTGAAGCTAAGCTGCCCAGCAACAAACTTCAGCTAAAAGGCAATTTTACGGTTAACTCTGGTACAGTGACGACCATCACCTTTGATTTTGTGGCTGACCAATCCTTACACATTACAGGTGAGGGACGATACATCTTTGCTCCAGTCATTCAGCTAGAAACTCGGAGCAACCCTGAAGTCCAGATAAATGCCAATAATCAGGTGCAGATTAGTGGTGGCCAGGTTATGACTCATGTCCAAGTTGGTATGGATACTAAAGGCAACATGGATAGTGGTTTGCTAATTAGTCCAGATGCTGTACTAAGAATTGATGCTTCTGGTAAGGTGGTCCAGGTTAAGGGAAAGGCTTTTGCCACGGGGACGATTACAGCTATCGATGTTCCTGCCCAGGTAGTGACCATCACCACTGAAACCGAGGGGGATATTACACTGAAGGTCGTCTCAGGCACCCAGCTCAGGGTTGATGGCACTATACCTACCCTGGCGACTCTAGCGACAAAGATTGGCTCACGGGTAACCGTGGAGTATGATGTCAATATAAAAGTAGCAGCCAGTATTACGGTTCAAGCTCAAGCAAGTGTCACTGCCATGGGAACTATCAAGGCGGTTGCCCCCTCAGCTGGGACCATCACCATTACCACGAATACAGGAACTGACATAGTCTTGAATGTCACCTCCGCCACCCGGATTGAGGTTAATGGCACTATACCTACCCTGGCGACTCTAGCGACAAAGATTGGCTTACGGGTAACCGTGGAATATGATGCCCAGACTAATACTGCTATCAGCATTAATGTTCAGTAGCAAGAATTACCGCAGTGAACAAACAAGCAAGGGGGCTGGGTCTATTATCCAGTCCCCTTCAGGAAATGGTGGGAGGTGAGGCTCCTCCTCCAACTCCCATCAGCCCCGAAGAATTGAAGATTACGGTCAACGTTCAAGTAGTTTACGAAATTAAATGAGCGAATTATGGATGAAAGGCTCTTAGCAAAGTGAATGTGAAATTATTGATTGGTTTATTAGCCTTGGGTGCGATATTGCTAATCGCAGGCATAGTGCTGGCAATTTTGTAGCTAAGCTAAGTTTTTTTATCCTTTTTGGTTATACTAAAATACTAACTGGAATGGATGATATCTTGCTTGTAGATAAGCCT
>MNYD01000094.1:0-1294 GCA_001872925.1 Dehalococcoidia bacterium CG2_30_46_19
GCCCCTTTCAGCAGCTCGAGAGGCTGCTTCAGAAGCTTCCCTGATGGCGGTGAGTATAGTCCCCTCCACTGGCTCAGCAACAACTTTGTATGCCTCCTCTGAGGCAATGTGAAGAGCATTGGCGAAATCCAGGGTAGAAAAACTCTTTCTCTCTTGTATTCCCTTAGCCATGCCTCTCAATATCTGGGAAAGAATAACGCCCGAGTTGCCCCGCGCCCCAAAAAGAGCCCCTCTAGCTGCTGAATCAGCGACTGCAGTAGCAGAGGCATTTTCCAACTTGTTCACTGCCTCAACCGCTGACTCCATGGTCAGGAACATGTTTATACCGGTATCGCCATCGGGAACAGGAAACACGTTCAGTGCGTTGACTTCATCTATGTGTTGCTCAAGACATAACTTAGCACTCTCCAGCATTCTCTTCAGGTCTTGACCGTCTAATTCTTTTTCCTTTACTACCATGGAGCACCTCCCTATTTACTGTTCTAGTATTGACACAGCTAATCCGTGTGGGCCAAGATGTGCACCTACCACTGCGCCAACTACAGATGTATATGTTGGTATCCCTGGGAACATGTCTGCCAGCCGTCCGACAAGTGATTTCGCCTCCTCGGCATCGGTAGCATACTCCACTGCTAAACCCCGAGGAGGTGAGAAGCTCTTGGCATATTTACATAGAGCGTCAATGGCTTTGGCACGACCCCGTACTCTGCCAAAGGGTAGAACTTCCTCCTTGATCTGAATCAGCGGATTTATTCCTAGGGCTGAGGCCAGAAGCGCTTGAGTCTTGCTGGCATGACCCCCTCGGACAAGATACTTGATAGTATCGCATGTTACAAGAACATGTGCTTTGGGGACAAGCTTGTGCACCATATCACTTAGTTGGCTTAGGTTCATACCTTCCTTAGCTGCCTTAGCTGCCTCTATGACCAAGAGGCCCAGAGCCATTATAGTGGTTTGTGAGTCAACCAGTTCAATGCGGCAATCTGCTTCAACTTCCTTGGTTGCTGCCACCGCCATATTATATGTCGCACTTATCTTGGAGCCAAGATGAATAGAGATGATTTCATTGGTTTTCGTGGCAAGCTCATTGTATGTAGTAACGAAGTCATTGATGTTAGGAGTAGATGTCTTGGGGTAATCTGCATCGTGCACCAGTTTGTGATAAAATTCAGCCCCAGTTAGGTCGACACTATCACGGTAGCTTTTCTTACCAAATTGCACATACAACGGTATTACGGTGATCCCCAGTTCATCAACCACCTTTGATGGTATATCTGCTGTGCTGTCGGTAACC
>MNYD01000094.1:1303-3738 GCA_001872925.1 Dehalococcoidia bacterium CG2_30_46_19
CACTGCCACTGTCATAACACACCTCCTGGTTTACTCATTGTAGAAAGCAACCCCCAGCGAATCCGGGCTGAGATGAATTGCCACTACAGGAGAGGCTTCCCCTATCCAGAGCTCAGCACAGTTGTACTGGGATGCTATCCCCTTTTTGAATTCCTCTGCCTCTTCCCTCGCCGCGGCATGAAACACTGCGGCATGGAGTGGCGTTTCTTTTCTTGCCTTCTCCTTCACCAACTCCCTGAGGCGACGACGTGCCTCCTCCCTCGTAGCGTATTTCTCAATCGGTGTGATTTTGCCTTCTTTGGTGGTGATGACATAACTATCCTCCTTTGAGCCCACCTCCGATTCAGTGATACGCCCACCTTTGAGGAAATAGGTTATTGAGCCCACGTTGAAAAAGAGATTCATCTTTGGGATAACACTCTGAGCTGCCTTGACTACTTCTTCCAGACTACTACCAGCCGTGGCAGCTTTGGCAGCGGCAGTGGCTACCAGCCCCAAAGCCGTAGTGGTGGAATGGGAGTCGACAACCTCGATAGGAAAACCCTCAGTCATATCTTTTGCCATTATAGCTGAGCGGTAGCCTGCTGAAGGAGTGTCGGGGCTGAGGGTAACGGCAACCACGCCGTCAAATTTGCCACGCAGCTCTTCAAACACCTTAAGGAATTCCCCTTGAACTGAGCCACTGGTGGTGGGCCAGACATCCTTCTCTGTCCTTAACCGACTATAGAATTCCGCTGGGGTAAGGTCTATCCAATCGGCATATTCCTTCTTGCCCCATATCAAATGCAGGGGGACAACTCGAAGATGATAAGCCTCGGCTACTTCTTTGGTAATACAAGAGCTGCTATCAACAATTACCGCGACTGTCATAACGCACCTCCGAATAAAAATATCAGAAATTTGATAGTCATTAATCTACATCCAGCAATTATAAAAACCAAGACCATCAAACGCCCCCTCCTAACTCTTGTATCTTGGTCAGTTCCAATTTCAATGACTCCACCAAGTTTGCTTCCACAGCCAGTTTAACCTGACGTATAGACTTAGCCACCTGAGACGCTTTGGAACGACCATGTCCAATCCATACCAGTCCATTTATGCCATAAACTAACCCTCCACCTCTTACATCAGCTATATTGGTTAGGGTAAACAAATCCTCACAAATAGCCTCGATATCTGTCTTTGAGAGACGCTTATCCAGAGTAACCTTTAACCGCTCAATTATAGACCGGCTCAACCCTTCGCAGAATTTTATCAGAACATTACCGGTAAACCCATCGCAAATAACAACGTTTGCCTTCCCTGCAGGAATATCGTTGCCCTCCACATTCCCGATAAAATTCAAATTGCTCTTCTTAAAAAGTTGGTAAGCTCCCTTTACCAGATGATTGCCCTTCCCTTCTTCAGCGCCATTGCTGAGCAATGCCACCGTTGGGTTGGCAATATGAAGCATCTTCTTAGCAACAACACACCCAATAACGGCAAAACTTAATAATTCCCGGGGATTACAATCAACGTTGGCTCCCAAATCAAATATTACGGTATCAGGGACAAATCCAAGAAGCTCCCCACCCGCAGTAGGTCGCTTGATGCCTTCCAGAGTACCCAGAGTTACCATAGCACTCACCATAACTGTGCCTGTGGGACCCATACTTATCACGGCATCAGCTTCACCTCTTTTCACCAATTGAGTGGCAACTGAAATAGAAGCATCGGGCTTCTGACGTAAAGCCACTATAGGAGGCTCGCCATCCAGTATAACCTCGCTAGCATTCCTTACACGAATGGGAAGACCAGAAACATCATATCGCATCATCTCCTTCTGAATAGTGTCTTCTTGACCCACCAAAATTATCCCAATCCCCTCCCTCTTAGCTCCCTCAATTGCACCCTTGACTATCTCCTGAGGAGCATAATCGCCCCCCATGGCATCTATCGCTATCCTCACTGGCTCGTTACCTGTATCAGCCATCAACCTTGCTCTTCTAAGCTTAACACTCGAACTTTGAAAGTTAGGTGCCTATTAATTATACCATCTTTGTCAACAATCAAGGTGAGATTGTTTAGCAACTCCCCTCTGTCATTGCGAGCCCTTCGCTCTGTGTCATTCTGACCCCAATTTTCCTTTGTCATTCTGACCCTGACTCTGAGTGTAACGAAGAGGAAGGGGAAGAATCTCGCTCAGGGTAAACTCCGCGTGGCAATCTCATGCCCACCTCGGAGATTGCGGAGCTTGTTCCGAGTGAAACGAGGAATCTCATGCTCCAGTTTGCTTCGGCTACGCCTCGCAACCGCTAGCGCTCCTCGCAATGACAAATAAACAACCTCAATATCTTACTTCAAAGCTGTCGAATTCCCCTGAGTAGCCTGACCAGCTTGTTTCCACCTCTGTTACTCGAGCTCCACGGGGACCTACCTTTAGTTGCTCCACCAGC
>MNYD01000037.1 GCA_001872925.1 Dehalococcoidia bacterium CG2_30_46_19
TTGCCACGCCCACTTCGTGGGCTCGCAATGACGGTAGAGAAGGGCTCGCAATGACAATAAGAAGAAGGCTCGCAATGACATTGCTTCCAGCCCGGTTTTTCATCTTAGTCATATCTCAAAACCTTCTGGCGATTAATGTCCGTCCTATGCTGAGTCCTGCTTTTATTGAGCTGAGCTTGCTGGTTGAGGAACGGCAACGGTAGTTGATGGGCACCTCGCCTATCCTCCACCACGGGTTTTCAAACCGCGGCTAAATCAAGCCTTATCTCTACTTGCTGGACTGACGCCGAGCAACTAGTTGACGCACTTTGGGAACCAATTCATGGGGTATTTCCATCATGCTTAATTCCTCCTGCTCATATGCATCCTCGTCTTCAGCCACTGCTTCTTCCTCTGTCTGGTGTTCGTAGTATTCTAAAACACGGCGAACTTTTTCCTCATCCCAGCCAGGTGGAAACCTGCTCTGCTTCATTTTTTCCTCCTTCGCCTGCGTCTTCTGTAAGCCAGTAATGCTTTCCCGCACAGGTCATATGCTGTTATTACGAATATATTACCAGATTCTGGGTCAGGAACATAAATAACCCGCAAGTATCGTCCAGCTTGTGTCTGTCCTATTGCAACACGTGTTCCTTCTCTCCCCAGACGGTCTTCACCGGGCCGAGATAACACATCTTTTACCTCTTCCTCAGTTATCTTGTGTTTATAGATATGAGGCAGGCTTGTCTCAGAATCAATATAGAACTGGACCTTTTTCAATGCCCTGCCTCTATTTTATTCCAAGTTATTCTATCATCTCTTTTAATGAAGGGAATCCTTGAATCCTGGCGTTGGTCAAAGTTATAGTCAGGCACAAAACTATTTATAATCTCACTTGCTTTTCTGGAATGTGAAATCCCCCTTCGGGGGCGTTGAACTCCCTTTTCTAAAGGGGGATTTAGAGGGATTTTTATACGAAGTCATGCGGCATACTATAATATCCAGGCAGTAAATTTCTTCGAAGCCTTCTCCAGTGGAATCCCCTCCCCCCTCTTTTTTTGTTCCCAGGATTCTCGCAGAGCCTCTATTACCTCATCTCGTAATTCAAGCCCATAATCAGGGTCAACAATCTCAGCAACAATTTCCCTAACGAGTTCCCTTAACTCTCTAACCGTGATGTCTCCCACTTTTTTATCCGAAGCTATATTCATATAAGCCCCCCCTTTCTATCAACTACCTCTTTCACTTCTCCAGCCATCTTTCTCAATATTGTAACATACGTGGGTATCTTCAGCTCTCTTCATGTAGCCCAGCAAGCTGCTGTGCAAGTTCATTCCAATCCCATAGTTTTACATCACCGACTTCTTTACCGATATCCTTGATTATTAGCCTGCCAGTTTATCACTGTATCAGGGAAATTGATTTAGTTGGTCACTTCTTCAATAGCTGGTTAAACTTCTCAATGGAGATATAAGCATCGCGTATTAAAGACCTTAATAATCCACGGTCTAAAACCTTGTGTTCTGGAATGGATAACGTAGTCACCATACCTTCTTTTTTCATGATGATATGCCTGCTTTTAGCTCTTCTTACAACTCTCCAGCCATCCCTCTCAAAGGCTCTAACTGCTTCTTTGCCTGAAATTACTGGCAACTTTGCCATTAGACTGCTATGTCAATCGAAGCTAGTTCTTTTCTCTCAGAAAGCAAGTCCTCATCTAGAGCAGATAAGCAGCCTCTAATAGCATCTTTGATGTTCTCAATTGCTTCTTCTATAGTATTTCCTTGAGAATGGCAGCCTGGAATGGCAGGGCAATGCGCTACATAGCCGAAATCTTCACCTTTTTCAATCACTACCCTATAGATCACTTAAACCTCCTTTATTGGTTAACAAGACTAGCAGTCCTGTAACTTGTATACTATTATACCATATACAGTGTTCTCAACTGGAATGGGCTTCGTCTCACCACGAGATTGCCACGCATTCGGCTCGCAAAAACCCCTCTCTGTCATTGCGAGGAGCGATAGCGACGAAGCAATCCTGGGGCAGGCTGCACAATCGCGCCCCGCCGAGATTGCCACGCCCACTTCGTGGGCTCGCAATGACGGTAGAGAAGGGCTCGCAATGACAATAAGAAGAAGGCTCGCAATGACATTGCTTCCAGCCCAGGTTTTTCATCTTAGTCATATCTCAAAACCTTCTGGCGATTAATGTCCGTCCTATGCTGAGTCCTGCTTTTATTGAGTGGAGCTTGCTGGTTGAGGAACGGCAGCGGTAGTTGATGGGCACCTCGCCTATGCGGTAGCCTTTTTTGGCTACCTGAGAGAATAGCTCCGCCTCCAGGTTGAACCCCTCGGCGGATAAATTTAATTTGGGTATAACCTCGCCCTTAAAGCCCCAATAGCCGGTGCATAAATCGCTTATCCTGGTGCGATACAGTGTGTTTGCCATCAGGGTGAGCAAATGGTTGCCGATTATATTCAGGCGGCTTATGGCACCCTTTTCCCTTTGTCCCTTTAATCTGGAACCTATTACCACGGAATAGCCCTGGTTGAGAAGCTTGAGCATATCAGGGATATAAGTGGCAGGATAGGTATAATCGGCATCAAGCATGAATACGAAGTCGGCTCTGACCTGTTCAAAAGCGGTTCTCACCGCTCTACCCTTGCCTCTTCGGGGCTCAGTGATAACCCTGGCTCCCTTTTCTTGGGCGATTTGAGCGGTCTGGTCAGTGCTGCTGTTATCAACTACCAGAACCTCGATGCTGTACCCTGCTTGCTCCAGGGCTTGCTTAGGTATTTCGTCAATGACCTTGCCGATTGTCTCGGCTTCATTAAGCGCGGGAAGGATTATGGAGACCTTGCCTTTGTTCATTCTTGCTTCATTGTAAGCGGAATCAGGGGCATAATTCAATGCAGGTGGAATGATTTACAAGACAAAGGTTTTGAATTTAGACATTAGGATTTGTTTAGGGTTTAGTGCTTAGCAGTTAAGATTTTCCCTGCGGGGTGTCAGTGTAAGCTGCTTCGCCTCCGAATTTTGTAGTTGCCTGATTCATCAGGCACAATTGCCCAATAAATTGGGCAACTACAGTTTAAAACTACGCCTCGCAATGGCGAAAAAAGGCGTTCAAAAATGTCGTGCGAGGCTTTGGGAGTTGCGTGGCATAGTTACGCATTCTATAATAGCTGCATATGCCTCGTATCATAACCAAAGGGGACTGGCGGAGGGATTTGATT
>MNYD01000153.1 GCA_001872925.1 Dehalococcoidia bacterium CG2_30_46_19
ACACAGTTATGGGGCTGGTTTTCTAATCTGCGTGGCTCCGTTTATCGTTAACACGGCTGTCGCACTCCTCATATTTTCCATTGCGTCAAATGTTTCCTCCACTGCCGTCGCTTTCCCATTGTACTGGTTGGGTATATCCATAGGGATGCATGCATTCCCCAGCAGTGGAGATGCCGATAGCTTGTGGCGTTACTCGAAGGCAGCTTGGAGGCACAATCCTCTGGCCGTTCTGGGCTTCCCGATTGTTATCTTAATAAAGATAGCTGCCGTGCTCAGTATTATCTGGTTTGACCTGTTCTATGCTATTGCTTTGCTGCTTCCCTTTGTGGTAACAATATAACGAAGTGTTTAACCGACTGATATTGACCCTTGTAATGATGGGGGATAGGATATAGGCAAATTTGAATATTTGATTGGCAAATCATTGCTGTGAAGAAGCCGCAAAACAATTATGCCTTTATTGACAGCCAAAATCTTAACCTTTCGATCCGTGATCAAGGCTGGGTTTTAGACTTTAGAAAATTCAGGCAATATCTTCACGGCAAATATGGCGCAACCAAAGCCTTTCTTTTTATCGGCTATGTTTATGAAAATCAAGGCCTATATACCAACTTACAGAAGGCTGGGTATATTTTAGTTTTCAAGCCGACGCTCAAGTTACCAAGTGGAAAGGCCAAGGGGAATGTTGACGCTGAGTTGGTTCTTCACGCCATGATCGAATATCAAAACTATGACAAAGCCCTTATTGTCACCGGAGACGGCGATTTCTATTGTCTGCTGGACTATCTTGCAAAGAATGATAAACTGTTAAAACTAATGATCCCGAACAAGAATAGTTTCTCCTCATTATTTAGAAAAATGATGCCGCATATTGTATTTATGAATAATCTTAGAAGCAGACTCGAGTATCATAAAGGTAGTGAGCAATAAAAAAAGAGGCATTGCCGTGGGATAAAGCCCACAGATTGGCCTCTCATCGTGATTCTAGTATAAGAATAGCAAACATATTTATTGTTGTCAATAGGTAGTACTCGTTCATACGATTGGTGCCACTTTAACTTCCTTCTTCGTCATTGCGAACGGAGAAATCCCTGTGCGGCATCAGATTGCTTCGGCACTAACGTGCCTCGCAATGACAGGGGGGCATACCTCGCAATGATAGGAGGGGGCGTCCCTCACAACGACAGAAGGTCATTGCCAGCCTTTTTTTATTGTCATTGCGAGCGAAGCGAAGCAATCTCGTCAACTTCCCCTTAGCAAAGCACAATCGCTGTGCCGCTCATGGTGATATAGCGCGTTTAGAAGACTCAGAAGGAGGTGCAGACATTACAACCGTCCAGATTTATGATGCCAAGCAGAACAGGGTGGTGACCGTAGAGAAAATTGAGAAGTCGGATGCGGAATGGAAGAAGCTGCTGACCAAGAAGCAGTATGAAATCACGACCAGGAAGGGAACGGAATTTCCGGGCACCTGCCCCTTTGACAAAGTCCATGAACCAGGTATCTTCCAGTGTGTACGCTGCGGCACCGACCTTTTTCGCAGTTCCACCAAGTTCGAATCGAGGACGGGCTGGCCTAGTTATTATGAGCCAATCTCACGGTTGAACGTGGTGGAGCAGCCTGACAGGAGTCTGGGAATGGTGCGGACGGAAGTGCTCTGCGCCCGGTGTGGCTCCCACCTTGGCCATGTGTTTGATGATGGCCCGCCACCGACCGGCAAACGCTATTGTATGAATGGCCTTGCGCTTAAATTCGTACCCGAGGGCAAACTGTGAACCGGGCAGTCTCATTGGAAGCTGCTACCCTGGCTGGCGGTTGTTTCTGGTGTCTTGAGGCGGTGTTCCGGGAAGTTGACGGCGTCGAGAATGTGGTCTCCGGCTACACGGGCGGCACCACCATCAATCCGACCTACGAGCAGGTCTGCACTGGCAAGACTGGCCACGCTGAGGCAGTCCAGGTGAGCTTCAATCCTTCCAAGATCTCGTATCGGGAAATCCTGGAGATTTTCTTCTCTGTTCATGACCCAACGACACTGAACCGGCAGGGTCCGGATGTGGGCACGTCGTACCGTTCGGCTATTTTCTACCACAACGAGCGGCAAAAAGCCGTTGTCGAGGAACTCATCGGAGAGCTCAATAAAGCTCACCTGGGGAAGAAACCCATCGTCACGCAGATTGTCCCGCTGGATACATTCTATCCTGCAGAAGACTACCACCGGGAATACTTCTCTCAACATCCCGAACAGGCTTACTGCCAGACGGTGATTTCGCCCAAGGTCAATAAGTTCCGCAAGAAGTGGACAGCGCGGCTTAAAGATTGTTAACCAGCGAATGGGAGGTGTAAAATGAATGCAATACCTGGCGTAGAATAGCCAGGATGTGCGTATGGCTCATCGGCTTGTTGTGCCGGAGCCAAATATAGGAGGGTGTTTAAAAATGTAGTTGCCCAATTTATTGGGCAAATGCGCCTGATGAATCAGGCAACTACAGAAATTTGAAAGTGAAAATCCTAAGCACTAAATACGAAATACTAAACAATGTAAAAGAGCAGTCAGCAGTCAGCGGTTAGCTAACGACTGATGGCTGCTAAATTCAGTTTTGGTATTTGAATTTGGAATTTAGAATTTGTTTAGAGTTTAGAAATTAGGATTTAGAATTTAAGGTTGTTAAAATGCTTAAAAACGAACGCAAAATCAAAATTAAACAGCCTTTATAGAAATTGGAGGTAAGTGTGGTGAAATACCGCCATATTATTTTACTGGGAATTCTTCTACTGGGAGCGATACTGATATCAGGATGTAACGCAGAGCAGAATGCGGCACAAGCGAAGAATGGCGACATTGTCCAGGTGGATTATACCGGAACACTGGAAAACGGCACCGTATTTGATACATCGGTGGGACGTGAACCTTTGAATTTTACTTTGGGTGAAGGTCAAATGATTCCCAAGTTTGAACAAGCTGTCCTGGGGATGAAAATCGGGGAATCGAAAACCTTTACCATTCCCGCGGATGAGGCCTACGGCCAATACAGTGATGACCTGGTACGGGTAATAGATCGAGAGGAACTTACGAATATCCCGAATCCAGAGGTTGGTCAGCAGTTGTATGGGTCTCAAACAGATGGTACAACAATCACAGGCACTATAACCAATGTCACTGACACGACGGTAACAGTAGATTTTAACCCCCCTCTTGCGGGGAAAAACCTGACCTTTGAAATTGAGCTTGTGAGCATACAATAAATTACCTTTCATGACGCCTCCCATTTTCAATGTGCGGCGGTATGGAGTAATGCTTTTCACCTCTTCATGTTTGGCTTCCTCTGGGCTTAGAACGAGTTAAGGCTGGGCGCTAGCTCACGCTTGAAGTGGGCAGCGATGATTTGTCTGCTTTTCAGAAGAGGATTTAGCCCTTTCATGAATGGCAGAGTTAACAAACTGACGGAATGTTCGACCAGGCAACCAACCAACATCTTGTGTCCCCGAACTCTTAGAGTGTCCGGTTTGAGTGCATCAGCCGATGCGTGGTATGTTGTTTTGCCATGCAAAGGCATAGAACAAGTATCTCCTTGGCATAATATGGTGCTATAATTTATCCAAATGCCAAAAGAATACCAAACCATTGTGCTGGCAGCCCTGCTCCATGATATCGGGAAGCTTATCCAGCGTGGCAAATTTCTGCATCTCGACAAAGGGCAACATCCAAAGTTTTCTGCCGATTTCATAAAGATAAACACGGGGGTGTTCGCTCAAATAGCCGATATGACACTGCTGGAAGAGCTGGTCTTGAGGCATCATGAGGATGAACGGCACTTCCCGCCAGAGCTTCTAGTACAGGGCATCAAAGATGAACATACTAGGATGCTCGCTAGCTTGGTGAGCAAAGCAGATAATCTGTCTTCCTCAGAGAGAGGCAAAAGCAATGAACAATGGCAGGATTACAAGACGACGCCCTTAGCCTCAGTCTTGGAAAGGCTAGGGCAGGAGGTTGTTGAAGAAGCGGACGAGGTTATTCTGGGAAGATATCATCCGCAACAACTACAGGATGTAGGTTCATTACAAAGCATATTTCCTGATAGATTTGAACATTACTCGTCTGGAGAGCTTGATAAGCTCATTTCGGGTCCTGGTTCTTTTGGTGACTCTTTCAAAGATATGTTTCGTTCTGACAGAAGCCAGTTGAATCTGGCTGACTTCGACTCTGTGTTAGCCCACTTGCTTAACATTCTTCACCGGTATTGTTGGTCTATTCCGAGTAATACTCAAGAGCTTATTCCGGATGTTTCCCTATTCGACCACCTAAAGACAACAGCCACAATAGCCAGTTGCCTGTATGTTTACCACAAAGAGACTGATACGTTGACTGAAATAGAGCTTCACCGTGATGATATCCGGCGGTTTTGTCTTGTTGCTGGAGACATCTCAGGTATTCAGAGTTACATCTTTGATATTGCCAGTATCGGAGTCGGTGGAGGGGTAGCGAGACGCTTGAGGGCACGCTCTCTTTATGTGCAGCTATGCTCGGAGATTGCCGCTCACCGTTTACTTCATTCCCTGAAATTACCACTAGCCCTTCATGTGATTATGAGCTCAGGTGGACGATTCTATCTGCTCCTTCCCAACCTGTCCCGAACCAAAGAAGCTGTAGAGGAGATGCAGAGATTTGCCGATGAATGGTTTCTAAGCAAACTGAATGGAGAACTATCGCTAAACCTGGCTTCAGTGGAGTTTGACGATTCCGGCTTTCGGGCTGCCAAAGAGAAAGGTGGAGGTTTTGGGACGGTGCTAAATGAATCTGCCAAGGCCCTAAATGAACGAAAACAAAAACCATATGGTCAGACGATATTAGAGGATAATTCATGGCAGGAGTCTTTTTTCGTGCTTCCCGTTAATTATGAAGGCCAGGCGCCCTGTCGTTCTTGTAAGAAGTTCCCTCAATGGAAAGATGAGCTATGTGAGCATTGCTGGCTTGACCGTAGTATTGGAGCAAGAATGCCTCAAGCTAATTACGTTGCTTTTTGCGATTCACAGAATAGCGGGGACATTCCTATCCTTGGCTACTCTGCATCCGTAATGGATTCACCCCCGAATATCAAACAAGCTCATCCTTACTTGACTTTCAAACTTAATGACCCAGACCTCACCTTGTTAGCCAATCAGACGGCCGGTGGGAAATATCTGGCCAATTTCGTTGCTTTACCAGATAGTTGTCTCCTATGTTCGGAGGAAACCCCCACTATAGCATCTTTTGAATGCCTGGCGAATCGAGCACAGGGCAGGAAATTGCTGGGCTTCCTCAAGGCCGATGTAGACAATTTGGGGCAACTCTTCATCCTGGGATTAAAAAGAAAAGAATACTCTGTGGACACGATTTCCAGGGTGACCACCCTCAGTCGTATGCTTGACTTGTTCTTCACCGGCTGGGTAGAACACTTAGCGAGGGAAGAGAAGAACCTATATATGGTGTACTCAGGTGGTGATGACCTCTTCGTAGTCGGTCCTTGGGATAAACTACTGCTTTTTGCCGGTCAGCTAAGAAAAGATTTTTCCTGTTTCACCAATAATACAAGGATAACCATGTCCGCCGGCATTGTTATCACCAAGCCCAATTATCCTGTAGCCAGGGCTGCCAGTGATGCCAATGATGCTCTGGAACACTCCAAAAGTAATAAGAGGGACAAGACTCAGAAAGACAGCATTACTGTTCTGGGAAGAACTCTCACATGGCAAGAATGGGAACCAGTGTGCCAACTCTGGTTACAACTACGCAAGTCGCTGGGGCAAGTTTCCTCCGCCTTTCTGTACCGGTTGCTGGCACTTTCCGACATGTGGCAGGCTTACAAAAAGGGGAATACAATGGGCTTACGTTTCTATCCTCTTCTGGCCTATAGCATAGCCCGGAATCTTGATGCTAAGAAGTCTCCAGACTTCTACCAGTGGATTGAAGGGTTGCTTAACCCGCGCCCCGGCGATAAGGAGCAGCAACTTGCCCTGGATAATCTGGGCTTAGTTACCACATTACTTATTTACAGTAAAGAGGAGGTTTAGCATGAGGTATAGAGGTGATACTGGATTTCAGCGCGGGGCAAGACAGCCACCCCAGCTACCAAGAGGTTACTTGCAAAATGGCTACTTCGATTCCCAAGGCAATCTGTGGCCCGAAATAATTCAGCAGTGGCCTGATGAAATAGCCCAAACCTTCAGAGATGGCCGTCTTACCACTACCCAATTACGGCGTTTCTTTAATAGAGCTCGTGCCTTGGAAAAGGAACTGAAAACGAAGACCTTCGAACGGCTGAAGGAGGATGTGGCGACCCTTAAGCCTATTGCTGCAGCCAGTGTAGGCAGAAAAACAGCCCCTGACATATTCAAACAATTCATAGATAGAAATGTCGATCTGGTACTCCGTTCATCCGATTCCGATGCTTTGGTCAGAGGATTTCTGACGCATTTCCAAAGCGTAGTTGCTTACCTTAAATATTACGAGGAAAAAAGGAGGTGAAACATGACTCAAACGCTTAAGCTCAAAAAATACATCACAATTCAAGGCAAGCTTATCTGCAAAACCGGCCTGCGTATCGGGGGTTCAAAGGAAGAGTTAGAAATAGGGGGGCTAGACAATCCCATAATTCGGGACCCTGTTGACGAGCTTCCCTATATCCCTGGTTCCTCAATCAAGGGAAAGCTGCGGTCACTGCTGGAATATAAATACAATCGAGTGGCACCCAACGGGAATCCCTGTGGTTGTGGCAAGCCACTAGATGAATGTCCTGTGTGTACCATTTTCGGACCACACATGAAGCCGACACATGATCTAGGTCCATCACGACTCATCGTTCGTGACTGCTTACTATCTGAGGAATCAAGGGCAAATCTGGCCAGGCTGGAGAAGCAAGGTCTCGGATACTCTGAACTGAAGACTGAGAACATTATTGATCGCCGCACAGGCACAGCAAGGGCAGGTGGGCTACGCACAATGGAAAGAGTTCCCAAAGGAACAGAGTTTAACTTGAATATCTCTGTGCGTGTCTTTGAACAGGACGACGAAGCCAAAATGGTTGGCTATGTCAAAGAAGCCTTGGAATTATTGCAAAAGGACTATTTGGGAGGCTCAGGAACTAGAGGCTACGGTTGGGTGGAAGTGCAGTATGAAGTGGTACCGGATTAAATTTAAGGCAAAGTCCTGGCTTTCCTCAGATTGGCAGGCGGATACCATCTGGGGGCACCTGTGCTGGGAGATGAAGCATCTCTACGGTGAGCAAAAGCTTGTTGATTTCAGCGCCTCCTATAACACGCAACAGCCACCATTACTCGTCTCCAACGGATTTCCTGATGATTTGCTGCCTCGCCCCATCTTGCCCCAGGTACCACTAGATTCAAAAGCAGAATTGGCTCAGCAAAAAGAGCAATTGAAGAGACAGAAAGATGCTAAGAAGGTAACTTACCTTAATCACGAAGAGTTCGACAGGGTGCTCAGGGGAGGAATCATCTATCCTTCTTCAAAAGCAGAAGTCAGGCGAAGAGTCACTCTCAAGAATCAAATCAACCGCATTACAAATACTACCAGCGCTGGGGAAGGTACTTTATACAGCTTCGAAGAATATCACTGCGACGCCATCACCATCTATACCAAGATAGCTGATGGGTTCAAAGATACGGCGCAGGAACTCTTTAAGCACCTGACGAAAGCAGGCTATGGCAAGCGAAAATCAGTAGGCTATGGCTGGCTGGAGATGCTTGATTTTGAGCCTTTCTCAGGCTTTGCTTCTCCAGCGGATGCCAACGCATTCGTGAGCTTGTCTAACTTCGTTCCCGCTGAAGGTGATCCGGTACAGGGCTACTGGAAGGTGCTTATCAAGTACGGGAAACTAGGTGAAGAATATGCCAGCTCAGCCAATCCCTTCAAGAAACCTCTTCTGATGTTCGCTGCTGGCTCAGTCTTCCGCGACTTTCCGGTCCATGATTATTATGGGAGGCTAGTTGCTGGATTGAGTCCTTCGCATCAAGAGGCTGTTCAATACGGCTTTGCTCTGCCGGTGCCTATGAAGCTTGCCGGAGAATGACATGAAGATTCTGGTAGCAACCGTGGGCGGAAGTCCGCAATCCATCATTACCTCCATCACTCAAAGTAAACCGGATAGAATTTATTTCCTTTGCTCACAACAAAGCAAAAGAGAGCTTGATGGTATATGTAATAAAGCAAAAGTAGCAGACATGCCTTATGAGAGTGAAATCATCAATGGCATAGATGACCTTAATGAATGTTATGCTTGCGGACTTAAGCTACTTGATAGCCTTAGAAATGAATTCCCCGATGCCGAGATAATCGCTGATTACACCGGCGGCACCAAATCCATGGGCGCTGGTCTGGCTGCGGCAGCGCTGGATGTGAAGGGAATAAGGCTTGGTTTGGTGACTGGTTCTCGCTTCGATCTGAAACAGGTTACCGATGGCACACAGAGTTTGCGCACCAGCCAAGCCGTAGGTATCCAACTGGAGCGGCGGCTACAAACCATCTCTAATTGCTTCAAGACTTTTGACTACCCCACAGCCATAAGCTGGCTGGAGGAAACCTTGCAGCTCCCAGATGTCGACTCCGAGAAAACAGTCATGCTCCAGAGGTGGCTTACCCTGGCCAGAGCCTTAGACAACTGGGATAAGTTTGACCATACTTCAGCCTGGAATCTTCTCCATAATTATAGAGCCAGATATACTAAGTTAGTCATGTTCCTTGAAGTAGTAGTCTGGAGTCGTAAGAAACTGGATCCAGATTTCGCGAAGCAGGAATTGCCAAGGTTATCGGCATCACCAAAAGGACATGGTTACGAAGTGATAGAAGACCTGTTCCTTAATGCTCAGCGGTGTGCTGCTCAGCATAGATTCGACGATGCCGTAGCCAGGCTTTATCGAGCATTGGAGCTACTGGCTCAAGCCCGCCTCAGACTTGGATATAGTATTGATACTGGGGATCTTTCTTTGAAGCTATTGCCTCAGGAGCTACAAGGAGAATATCGCAAATTGGCTGATTCAAAAGGCAAAATTAAGCTGCCACTCACTCCAGCTTTTGACCTCTTAGCAAAGCTAACTGATTTCTATACCGAACCACTTGGCACCCTGTACAAGCAATATCGAGGCCAATTGAGGGATTTCCTCTCAATTCGCAACCAATCGCTTTTGGCCCACGGATTGACTCCTGTCCAGTCCGAAGATTACGACAAGGCAAATTCATTTTTCGTTTCCCTCATAGATGGGGCATTTGAAGCGCTGAATTTGAAGCCTTATGCTCTCAGGACTCAATTCCCTACTGGTCCAGAAGGAGATGGCTCATGCCACATGTCGTAGAACTAAGACTCCTCTCCCTGGATAATAACCCCTTGCCAACCACATTAGGGTACAACTCTTACGCCTTGTTTCTCAACATTCTGAGGAACTCTTGTCCAGAATTTGCTTCAGAGTTACACGAAACAGATGGCCCGAAGCCATTTACCACTGCCACCATTCTGCCTGGTTATCAAAAAAAGATGAGCTCAATTCCCGAAACCCAGAGGCAGCTCCTTCTGCGTCTTACTTTTCTCACCGATGAAGTATTCGCACAGTTCCTGAAATCCGCTCTGGAATGGGACAACAGGGAGCTCCAGCTAGGTTCTGCCCGGTTCAAGGTAGAGCAGGTTCACCTGGTTGATATGGATAAGCCACAGAAGAATTTCTGTAGTTATGAAGAGTTACTGTCTGCGGCTACGTTAGAACACAATATAGCTTTGCATTTTCTCAGCCCAACCGCCTTCCGCTCTGAAGGCAAAAGAAACGTGCTTTTCCCTGAGCCAGAGCTGGTTTTTGGTAGCCTCCTTAATCGCTGGAATGCTTTCTCCCCTGCCAAATTGAGCACCGAGTTGCAGCAATGCTTTAGTTCGCAAATTCTTTTGGCTCGCTATAAATTGGAGACTGGAATGCTCAATTTCGGCAATTATCAAGAGACCGGTTTTACCGGACGAAGTAGCTTTATTCTGGATGATAAACTCTCAGAACAACAATCGAGGGCAATCAATGCCTTGGCTGATTTTGCCCTTTATGGCGGGGTGGGCGCTAAAACTACCATGGGAATGGGGCAAACTCGGAGACTCTGAACAATGCCGGTACTTTATCTCACGGAACAAGGCTCCACTCTGAGGAAAGACGGTAACCGTCTAATAGTAAGCAAAGATGGTCAAGTGCTCCAGGAATTTCCCACTATAAAGGTAGAGCAGGTAATCGTCTTTGGTAATGTAAATCTCACCACTCCTGTCATTCATTACCTGTTTCACGAGGGCATAGATTGCGTTTTCTGTTCCAGCTATGGAAGATATCATGGGCGTCTCTTTTCTACTGAGTCTAAGTTTGGTTTGCTCCGTCAAATTCAGCTTCAGGCTGCAGCCGAACCTGCCATCAGATTAAGCATAACCAGAGAGATAGCTCGAGGAAAGCTTTTGAATCAACGCACTCTCCTCCTTCGTCACCTCAGGGAAACGGGGCGAATTGAGCTTAAGTCCGCTGCGGAAGGCATCCAACAATGCCTGGATAATCTGGACAAGTCTAACGAGGTTGCAATTCTTCGGGGCTTAGAAGGATATGCCAGCAATCTTTACTATGGTGCCTTCAAAGAGCTTCTCAAACAGGATATGGGTTTTGTAAGCCGGGCAAGACGACCTCCCACCGACCCGGTAAACTCACTTCTCAGTTTTGGCTATACCCTCTTGGTTTATGGAGTACAAGCCGCAGTTCATATCGTGGGGCTTGACCCCTTTATAGGCTTCTTTCATGCCACAAAGTATTCCCGCCCTAGCTTAGTGTTAGACCTTATGGAGGAATTTAGAGCCATCGTTGTAGATTCAGTGGTACTCCGTGCCATCAATACTCACGCTATCACAATAAAGGATTTTGAGCCACCTCAGGAATCCAGAAGAGGTGTTTTTCTCACCCAAGAGGGAATAAAGAAATTCATCCATCATTATGAAGAAAGGGTGCAAACCGAAGTAACTCACCCACTGGACAAAGTCAAAGTTAGTTACCGACGCTGTTTTGAATTACAGGCAAGGCACCTGGAGAGAACCATTTTGGGTAAAGAGCCAAGATATCAACCTTTCTTAATCAAATAGTATGCTGGTAGTTGTTTGCTACGATATCCCTGACGATAAGCGAAGAAATAAAGCAAGCAATATTCTTAAAGGCTTCGGCACAAGAGTACAAAGAAGCGTATTTGAGTGCGATATAACATCGATTCAGTTCGATAAACTAAAGGAAAACCTGAAAAGGGTAATAGAAGAAGGGGATGGGTTACGTTACTACATTCTTTGTTCCAACTGCATTGAAAAGATAGAAGTTGTGCAAGGGATGCCTGTAACTAAGACTCAGCTTTACTTTGCAGTGTGAGGATTCTCGGAATACAGAATTGTTTGAAACAAGCCGCTTTCGCGGATATAATAGAAAGTGAGCCAGCGGCCCTCGGGAAACAAAGCTACACCTGAACGCAAGGGGGAAAAGAGAACTAATCCTCGAAAGGGGATTGAAACTTTAATTTCCGAGCCTGTGCAATCAGATTCGCCCT
>MNYD01000125.1 GCA_001872925.1 Dehalococcoidia bacterium CG2_30_46_19
GCAGTTTCTAATTACTGATACCGTTGGCTTTATTCACAAATTGCCAACGTTGTTAATTGCGGCATTTCAGGCTACTCTTGAGGAGCTTAGCGAAGCTAATTTGCTTCTGCACGTGGTTGATATAATACATAAGAATGCTTCCTATCAATGCCTCGTGGTGGAGAAAATACTAAAGGAACTAAACCTTAATGATAAGCCAAGGATTACGGTGTTCAATAAGTTAGATTTAGCCCTGGGCAGTGAGGAGGAATTAGAATGTGTGACTACTGTTCCTTTTCTTGAAGGGGAAATCGGACTACCAAGTAAAAATATTGTTCTCATCTCTGCTGTTAATGGCTGGGGTATAAACAAATTGTTAGAGAAGATAACTTCCTATTTGAGCAATACCTTGATACAAGATATGATGGCAAAAACCAAATGAGTGCTGCCTTTTGGTATCCTTTCGATGAATGAGGGGTAATTTAACCCTCGTCAGTTTGTGAATGAGTTCCTTCCTTGTAATTTTATGGCACAGTATAATAGTATATATAATTGTTGCTATCTATCATTGAAGTGATGCAAAGAATTGAAGCATGGAATAGAGGGAAATGAGTGTTAATGAATTAGGGGAAGATGAGAGGCTAGCGAAGGATAGTTTTACTAGTTACCGCCGGAGCTACTTCGCTGGGGGAAGATCCAACAACACCTGGGGGGCCAGACTAGAAAGGATAGTTCAGGTTATCCCTGACAAATTAGCCTTTGTTCAAGGCGATAGAAGGCTTACCTGGAAGCAATTTGATGAGCGGGTAAACAGCTTGAGTAACGCCCTATTAGATTTAGGGATTAAGAAAGGCGAGCGAGTAGGTATTGCTGGGTTTAACTCCATAGAGTGGATGGAATCCTACTTTGCCATATCTAGGATTGGTGCCGTTCCGTTCAACTTAAACCCCCGGGCTGCCCTTGATGAGATAGCATATGTAATCAGGGATGCCGATGCAGTGGCGATGATAGTGGAAGATGAGTATGCCCGTGTTATAGAAAGGGTAATTGAAGGAATAGCCTCGTCAAGGCATTTTATAGTTTATGGCGTAGGTAAGTCGCCACAGTGTATTCCCCATGGCGCACTTGACTATGATGACTTAATGACAAAGTATCCGTCTAGAAAGCCAAGGCTACGTTACAGGGTAACAAACGAGGATTTTTGCTATCTAATGTACACTAGTGAAAAGACTGGATATCCCAAAGGGGTGGTGTGGGATGGTGAACAGAGGGTGAAGGGCGTTGAGCAACTTGTTTACAATGTTTTGTTACCATCATTTGACAGGTATGGTGATGCGAAAATTTTCGAGTTTCTCTTTAATTTATATCCTCTACCAGGACTTAGGACATTATACCGTTTGAGCCGTCGTTTTGGCTTTATTCGTGTGGCGGTAATCAGGTTCTTTAGGATGACATGGGGATCTGGTTTGATGGCCGACGTAAGCAGGCGCCTCAAAAAGGGAGGGATTAAGTATATTCCAGTCTGCCCTTTATTCCAGGCAAGTGCCTATGTGCAAACTTTTGGTAATATTGCTGCAATTGGAGCTACTACAGTTTTCCTTCCCACTCCCTATCCGTTAGATGCTAGAGAGCTTTTGGAAACAATAGAGAGGGAGAAGGTGGATGGCATTATGATAAATGGAGATGCCTTCGCTCTGCCAATCCTGGACGAATTAAAGAAGGCAAAGAAAGAGGGTAGAACTTACGACCTCTCATCCTGTCGAAGTATAACATCTTCGGGAGTAGGGTGGGCGTCTCGCACTAAAAAGGAACTTTGTGAATTCTTACCTCAGGTCGTAGTAATGGACGCATATGGATGCACAGAGTTTAGCATTGGTTATGGCTCGGCTGCTATCCTGGAGGATAAAGAACTGCCCTGTGCTGGAGCTACGCTTCCTGCCAAGGGCGGAGTATACTCCCTACAAGCTCCTTTCAAGGTTATCAATCGTGAAACGGGGAGGGAGGTTAAATCTGGAACAGGAGAGCTAGGAGAATTTGTTGCTGAAGGATATGTGTCTCTAGGATACTGGAAGCGTCCTGTGTTGACTAGGAGGGTTTTCAGAGTTATAGATGGACGAAGATGTTTCTTTACTGGAGACGATGGTTATGTTGATGAGAGATTGCGGTTCCGTTTTGTGGGAAGAGGAGGCAAGGAACGCATAAATGTAGGGGGAGAGAAGGTCTATAGCGAGGAGATAATGGAGGTCATCAAATCTCATCCCAAAGTGAGGGATGTTGCTGTTATGGGGGTTCCCGATAAAGAGCTGGGCGAGGTATTAGCTGCCGTTATCGAGCTGGATGAAGGGGAGGAGTTAAGCGAGCATGATGTAGTGAAGTATTGTAGCCAAAGCTTTCCAGCGCACAAAATACCAAAGCATGTAATGTTCGTAGTGTCTCTTCCCAGGGAGGCAACTGGCAAGATGGAGAAAAGGGTGCTAAGGGAATTTGTTGAGTCTAGACTGGGCAGTGAGGCGTATTAATTATCTTAAGCGTGAAGTAGACGGGATAGGATGCCGGGGCGAACCTTATTGTGGCATTCGCAGGAGAAGGACATACCTATTGTATAAGCCTTATTGACTATTCCAGCGCTAGAAAAGCAGTGTGCTTATTTCCCTTGAATGATGCCTTGTTGTTTTTATGGTAACCCACTTTGGTGATATCTTGGTATAATATTGAATAGAGCGCGTAACATAATGCGATGGCTAGATAAGGGATATTGTAAATTCAGAGAAACCTGAAAAGGTTAAAAAACAGTAAGCAGGAAGGAAAGTGTCTGCCAGCGGATTGAGAACTGAACCAGGGAGGTTAGAGAGGGATAGCTTTTCCAATTACCGCCAACACTATCGGGGTAGAATAAAATCTAACAACACTTTGGGAAGCAGGCTGGAGAAGCTGGCAAGGATTATTCCCGATGGGCTTGCTTTTATTCAAGGAAACAGAAGCCTTACCTGGAAGGAATTTGACCAGCAGGTAAATAGATTAGCTAATGCCCTGTTAGACTTAGGGATTAAGAGGGGGGAGAGAGTAGGTGTCGTTGGGTTTAGTTCTATAGAATGGATGGTAGCCAACTTTGCTATAGCTAAGATCGGGGCGGTTTCCTTTTTCTTAGATCCCAAGTTTACTTTTGGGGAGATAGCATATGTAATCAAAGATGCCGATGCGGTAGCAGTGATAGTGGAGGGTGGGTATGCTTCCATTATAGCAAGGGTGACTGAGGGAATGCTCTCCCTGAGGTATCTGATCGTTTATGATGTAGGTAAGGTGCCACAGCTTATTCCCCCTGGGGCAGTTATCTATGATGACTTGATGGCAAGGTACCCATCTGCAAAGCCAAGGCTGAGTTACAGGGTGACCAATGAAGATTTCGCCCATTTGGAGTACACCATTGGAGATGCAGGTTACCCTGTGGCAGCAGTGTGGGATTATGAGCGGCTCACAAAGAGCGTAATGCTAATTATTTTTAGTGTTGGTGTGCCAATAGTGGATAGAGGGAAAGAGGAAGTCGCTATTAATTTTCGTGTTGCCACGTTTCCTATACCCGGATACAGAACTTTGCTGCATTTAATTCGTCCCATCCTTGACTTGACGCTGTGGAAGAAATTTTATCTCAGGTTTATCAGAAGATTAGGCGGCACTACATTGTATATCAAGTTAAAGAGGCTTTTTAGAAAGGAGGGATATAAAGTTCTCCCTGCTTGCCCTTTGTTCTTTGAGGCATCCTATAACCCAACTTTGGGCAATATCTTTGTGTCCGGTGCCTGCACTGTCTTTCTCCCCACTCCTTATCCCTTTGATGCTCGAGAGTTTTGGGAAACGGTGGAAAGGGAAAAGGTAAATATGGCTGTCATATCAGGTGACCCTTTTGCTATACCCATCGTAGAGGAATTAAGGCGGGTGCAGAAGGTAGGAAGGAGATATGACCTTTCCTCACTAGGAATTATGCTCTCCTCTGGGGTGACATGGGAGCCTCATCTCAAGAAGGAACTTTTGGAATTGATACCTTATCTGATAACAATAGATGCCTATGGGGGCCAAGGTTGTGGCGTCACCTATGCTTCTATTAACTGTTCCGGGGATGAGGAGATAACCCCCTTACAAATCAGGGGTGACAGAAAAGGGGTATATGCTTTTCAGGCTCCGTGCAAAGTTATCAATCCTGAAACGGCTAAGGAAGTTAAACCTGGCTTGGGGGAGATAGGAGACTTTCTCACCGGTGGTTATAGTGCTTTAGGATTTTGGAAGAATCCGGGGGAAACAAAGCGGGCTTTCATGGTAGTGGACGAGTGCAAATATTTCTATGCTGGAGATGAGGGTTATGTTGATGAGAGAGGGTGGGTTCATTTGGTGGGTAGGAAGGGCATAGAGGTTACCAGGAGTGGCGAGGTGGAAGTTTACACTGATGAAATCGAGGAAGTAATAAAAGCTCATCCCCGTGTCAGGGATGCAGCTGTTGTGGTTGTTGCTGATGAAAAGCTAGGTGAAGCGGTAGCTGCCATCGTTGACATAAGGAAAGGCGAGGAGCTTAATGAGGAGGAGTTGATTGAATATTGTCATCGTAGCCTCTCTGAAGGTGAGATACCAAAACATGTGATATTCGTGGAGTCTCTTCCCAGGTCACCTAGTGGTAAGATAGATAAGAAGGTGCTGAAGGAGTTTGCTGAGAGCAGGCTAGGCATAAGGTGATATTAATTGTGTTAGCTTTTATATCGTTATAGCGTTTTCAATAAGCTCAATGCGCTTGTTTTTCCCTTTATCGTCGATTTCTATTGCCACGACATCAATACGCCATGAGGCTGGTAAATCACGATGACTGTTAATATAATGTAAAGCGGAAGAGACAAGTTTTTTCTTCTTGCTCTCTGTTATTGATTCTTCAGGGGTGCCAAAATCTAAATTACTTTTAGTGCGCACCTCTATGAAGACGAGATAATCCTTTCTCCTTGCTACAATATCGATTTCGCCTGACTGACAACGGAAATTCGTCTCACAGATATGGTAACCTTTTTTCTTGAGAAATTTCTGAGCTAGTTTTTCACCTAGCTTGCCAACATCTTTGCGGTTCATGCCCATTTTGGCTTTAGTTAGGTTGGTTCGCTAAGACACGATCTTCCTTTTTTCTAGTGGGGGATATTGGGGAAAAGTTTTCAGTGACGCCGCCGCCGAGCACTTCATCACCGTCATAAAACACGATGGCTTGACCCGGAGTGACTGCTCGCTGTGGCTGTGGAAACCAGACATTGATACTCTCTCCTTTGGGGGATAAGGTGACCGGTGTTTGTAATGAGTGGTATCGTATCTTAGCGGTAATGTTGCTGAGTTTGGCAGGCGGTGTGCCGGCTATCCAATTTACTCCTTTGATGGTGGCTTCTTGGGTGTAAAGCTCTGCTTCAGTACCAAGCACAACGCGGTTATCATCTGGCTCTATTTTTATTACATAGAATGGCTTTTCTGAAGCTGTTCCCAGGCCATGCCTTTGTC
Organism: Dehalococcoidia bacterium CG2_30_46_19; assembly: GCA_001872925.1. Taxonomy (GTDB): domain Bacteria; phylum Chloroflexota; class Dehalococcoidia; order GIF9; family AB-539-J10; genus CG2-30-46-19. The sequence continues at coordinate 5,497 of MNYD01000125.1, forward strand.
CAATGGTGTAAAAGGCTACTCCTTGGTGATGTCCTAATATTTCTCCGTTAGAGTGTGCAATATCACCTGGGTTGGTTGAAAAGTGTTGAGTAAGGAAAGTGCGATAATTTTTATCAGAAATGAAACAAAGGTCCTGACTGGGTTTAGGTGATACTGGTAATTCCTTCTCTTTTGCTAACTTTTTGACTTCTAATTTACTATATTTGGCCAGGGGGAAAAGAAGGTATTTAAGCTTTTCTTGAGTTAAGGTATAAAGGAAGTAAGATTGGTCTTTATTCTTGTCATTGGCTTTCATTAGGTGATAACTATTTTCTGAATGCACAACTCTGGCATAATGTCCTGTAACTAGATAATCAACGCCTAGGGAGAGCGCTTTGCTAAGCAGAGAGCCGAACTTTATGTGTTTATTACAGGCGACGCATGGATTCGGGGTTCGGCCACTTTCATATTCCTGGCAAAAGGGGTTAATTACGTAATGCTCAAATTCTCGATGCAAGTTAATTACAGCGAAGGGAATATTTAACACTCGGCATATTTGCGCGGCATAACATTCCTGATATGCGGAGTGTAGAGTGTTCCATAGGCGCATGTATACTCCGCTGACCTCATAACCAGCTTCTTTAAGTAATAGGGCAGTTACCGAGGAGTCCACTCCTCCACTCAGTGCTACAATTACTCGTTCTCTGCCCATGGCTTACAGGTATCCCTTTCCCACTAGCGAGTGATTGACCTTTCCCCAAATTATTTCGGAGATTTTCTTCTTGGGTAGTGTAGCATCTACTACTAACCAGCGGTCAGGCTCATCTGCCGCCATTTTAAGATAGCCTTGTCTTACTTGGCGGTGAAATGACAATTCCTGTAATTCAAACCGGTCTAATAGCTTTCCCCTTCGCGCTAATCCTTCCTCGGGTGATAAATCTAAAAATATAACGATGTCGGGTTTTATCCCATGAGTTGCCAGGTTGTTGACCATTTTCACAGTAGCCAGATCAAGCTTCCGTCCATATCCTTGATAAGCAATAGTGGAATGGCTAAAGCGGTCGCAAATGACTATTTTCTCTTCCTTTAAGGCAGGCTGGATTATCTCGGCAACTAATTGAGAACGCGAGGCAGCAAAGAGGAGCAATTCAGTTTTGGGGTGAATAATTTCTGTTTTCCGTTTTAGCGTTTTCCTAATTTCCTCACCCAGTGTTGTTCCTCCAGGCTCATGTATCAGCACTGCAGGAAGATTTTCCTGCTGCAGCTTCTGGTATAAAGCCTTAGCCTGAGTGCTCTTCCCACAGCCCTCGCCGCCTTCAAAGGTAATAAATAGGCTCAAAAGACTACCTTTAACTCCCTTATTTGCGATGTTACTTTATTCTCTGAGTCTCGGAGTCAAGTTCTCGGCTTTTAGCTAATAGATGTTGTACATGCTGGATGTAAGGAGATGGGGAGTCAGCGGGATATAACGTATCCAAGCATTGTCGCATATAGTTAGCATTATTGCTCTTGAGAACATAGATTGGAATGCCAAGTGCTTCAGCATCTCTTATTTTCTGGGGTTTTCGGTTGTAATAGCTTTTGATGGTGAGGAAAAGGTCAGCTTGTTTAAAGTCAGTAACTATTCTTACTTCTCTTCGTTTTTCTTCAGCGACTTGTTCCAATCGGGAGCGATTAGCCCCGAAGAGATAAAGGCGCAATAGCTGTTCGTCATGGTTTTTGGGCATACTTGTTGTTAACGAAGGCATAGCCATTTTCCCCTTATTTACATTTCCTTGTTCATCTATCCAGCGAAGTTCTGTCTGAGTTGGCTGTTGATGCAAGACAGCATCCACAGATTCGGTAACACTGGGGTGAACGGCTACTTTATAATAATCAACGATTTCGACCACTACATCGAAGGTAGGCGGCGCTTTACGTTCCAGGATGGATTTTTGGGTGCGACGCCGTCTTGCTTCTTCATCTCCAAGGGTAACTGTTTGTATCCCTCCAACAAGGTCGGACAAAGTGGGATTCAGTATTAGATTCTCCAGTGTATTTCCATGTGCTGTGCCTATCAGTTGCACTCCACGTTCAGCAATAGTTCGAGCCGCTTGAGCCTCAAGCTCAGTGCCTATTTCATCAATAATAATGACTTCAGGCATGTGATTCTCCACCGCTTCGATCATTACTGCGTGTTGTTTGTCAGGAGTGGCTACTTGCATTCGCCTGGCATGTCCGATAGCAGGGTGAGGAATATCACCATCTCCGGCAATCTCGTTAGAAGTGTCAATCACGATAACACGTTTTTTGAGGTCATCGGCTAGCACCCGGGCTACTTCTCTTAGCATGGTCGTTTTGCCTATACCTGGTTTGCCAAGGAGTAAAACACTTTTCTCTGACTCAACGAAGTCCTGTATCAATTTTGCAGTGCCAAACACAGCCCTGCCTACACGGCAGGTTAATCCAATTATATAGCCGTTTCTATTCCGTATTGCTGAAATGCGATGGAGGGTGCGTTCAATTCCGGCCCTGTTGTCTCCGCTAAACTCACCAACTCGTGACACCACATAGTCAATATCATTGTGGCTAATTTCCTTGGAATCAATGACCAGTTCTCGGTGGGGGAAGCGAGCTTCAGGAAGACGCCCTAAATCTAGCACTACTTCTATTAGCTCGCTATGGTCGTGTTGCTGATAAAGTGTTTCCCGAATACGGGGTGGTAAAATATCAAGTAGAGCGTCTAAGTCGTCAGTGATTTCTCTTCGCAAATACACCTTCCTTAGTCAAATTAAGAAAGTATTCATGAAATCTCAAGTCATCAGTTAACTCGGGATGAAAGGAACAAGCAAGGCAGTTTTCCTCTCTAGCTGCCACTATCGCGCCATCCGATAATTGACATAATATTTCTACTCTGGGTCCTGCCTCTTCAATTATCGGAGCTCGGATAAAAACGCCATGGAAAGGATGATTGCCCAATGCCGGGATTGGGAGGTCAGCCTCAAAGCTGTCTAATTGCCGCCCAAAGGTATTCCGCTTAACTTTAATATCCATAATTCCCAGGGTTCCATTTGCTGAATTGGTTACCTCTTTGGCTAGAAGCACCATGCCAGCACAGGTTCCCCAAATGGGCAAGCCTTGATAAGCCAGCTCTCTTATTGGTTTAGCCAGGGCATACTCTGCCATAAGTCTGCTGATAGTGGTGCTCTCTCCGCCGGGGATTACCAAACCATCCAATTTAGTGAGCTGTGAAGGCAAGCGCACTGGGAAAGCATCAACACCCAGGCGGGATAACATTGCTATATGCTCGGCAAAATCTCCTTGTAGGGCTAAGATACCTATCCTCACTACCAGCCTCTAGTAGCTAGCAACTCCTCCTTGGGTATAGTTTTTATATCCAGGCCGGGCATAGCTTCTCCTAAACCCTTGGATACCTCGGCAATAATTGCCGGGTCTTGATAATGAGTGGTGGCTTTGACTATTGCTCGTGCTCTAGCTGGAGGGTCACTTGACTTAAAAATACCTGAGCCAACAAATACCCCTTCAGCTCCAAGTTGCATCATCAAAGCAGCGTCAGCCGGTGTAGCTATACCTCCAGCAGCAAAATTTACCACGGGCAACTTTCCTTTGTTATGGACCTCCATGACTAACTCCAGGGGGGCACCTAAGGTCTTAGCTTCAGCTACCATCTCTTCTTTAGATAAAGCCTGAAGTTTGTGGATTCCATCTTGGACTGCCCGCATATGCCTCACCGCTTCAACAATGTTTCCTGTTCCCGCCTCGCCCTTGGTCCTAATCATAGCGGCACCCTCAGCAATACGACGTAATGCCTCGCCAAGATCACGGCAGCCACAAATGAAAGGCACCTTAAAATCATGTTTCCAGACATGGTGGTTTTCGTCGGCGGGGGTGAGCACCTCGGATTCATCAATAAAATCCACCCCCAGTGCTTCAAGCACTTGAGCTTCAACAAAATGCCCAATGCGGCACTTAGCCATTACTGGAATGCTTACGGTTTCCATTATGGCCGTAATTATAGTTGGGTCGGCCATACGAGCAACACCGCCACTAGCACGAATATCAGCGGGCACTCGCTCCAATGCCATAACAGCGCACGCGCCAGCGTCCTCAGCAATTTTAGCTTGCTCCGGGGTAACTACATCCATAATTACCCCGCCTTTTAGCATCTGCGCTAAGCCAGTTTTAACTTTCCAGCTGCCTTTCTCCATATCAATCTCATTATAAGAAAGCGTGAAGCAAAAAGCAAAAATAAGTTAAGGACTCTTTCTTATTTCCTCGATTTCCTCCTCCACCTCCTTCAGTTCCTCCTCCAGTTCCCTTTTATAATCCTCAAGCATACCGAGGTATTCCTCTTTACTTGGAAATGGTCTTATCCCATGAAAGTAGAAACCAAAAGGGGGAAAGCCAAAGTAAAATCTCCAGGACCTTCTGCGCCACATCTTTATTCACCTCCTAAAATTGGACGTCGCACTGGTATACCAGGATGCCGTGGATATTTTTCCGGCGTAGGATATATTTTATCAATAATTATTAAATAACGCTCATCGCTAAGTTCTTCCAGCTCTATTTTCTTTACCTGCTTTAGTTTTCCTCCTAAAGACTCGATGGCTTTGCTTGCCTGAATTACTTCCTGCTTAATTTTTCCCTTTTTCTGAGCTACGAATTCACCCCCAATTTGACAGAAAGGCAGCGCTAATTCCACTAATGTGGGTAAGGAAGCTACAGCACGGGAGACGACTAAGGTAAAAATTTGGCGGAATAGTGGCTGGTGGGCTATTTCCTCAGCTCTGCCAACCACTATTTCTGCATGGCTTAATTCCAATTGCTCAATAATGTGCTGAAGGAAAGTCGCCTTCTTGGCTTTAGAGTCAAGAAGCACCAATCTTGATTCGGGAAGGAAGATATTAAGTGGTATGCCAGGGAAGCCAGCGCCGGTGCCGATATCGATAATGCTGAACCCAGGTTGTCTTAATTCTTCTTTTGTCAACGCCAAAGTCACGGTTAATGAATCAAGGAAATGTTTTATCTGCACTTCCTGGTAATCTGTTATCGTGGTGAGGTTAAACTTTTTGTTCCAATTCACCAATTCTTGATAGTAAAGCTTAAATTGAGTTATCTGTTTGTCATTGAGATTTATGCCCAGCTTCCGGGCACCGTCAATGAGTTTTTGCATTATAGTGCTTCGGCAAAGAAGTCAGCTACTTTTGTGGCGACGGTTGATTCATATCCCCACCAGAAGTGGTCTGCTCCTCGAACCTCCTCACATTTCCTGGGTTTGGGAAGGCTTTGGCAGAATAAACGGAATTGAGCTGGAGGGGTGAAATTGTCTTCGCTCCCGGAGAGAAGAAACTTGGGTTTGGAGCAATCTTTAAGGAACTGGAAATCGAACATAGCAAGTGGTGGGGAAATTGCCACCAGGGCTTTAACCTGGTCGTCGTTGAAGCAAGCGGGCAAAGCGAAGCCAGCACCAGCTGAATAGCCAACGAGTCCAATCCTTTGTGAGTCTATTTCCTTCACGGAAGTCACAAAGGAGATCGCTGCCCTGACATCCTCTCGTTCGCCAATTCCGTGGCTAAACTCGCCTTGGCTTTCACCTACGCCACGGAAGTTAAACCTGAGGGGGATGAGCGATTTTCGTCCGAGCGCTTCAAAGATGCTGACTACCACATTATTATCCATACTGCCGCCGAAGAGTGGGTGAGGATGACAGATTATCACTGCGGGGAAAGGCTCTATGCCTTCAGGTATGCCTAGTATCCCCTCTAGGAAAAGCCCACCGCAAGGAAATTTTACTTTCCT
>MNYD01000155.1 GCA_001872925.1 Dehalococcoidia bacterium CG2_30_46_19
GCCTTTGAGAGAATGGTTTATCCTTTGCAGTGCTCCCAATTCACCAAGTCGCTTAAGAACATGTTCGGGATATTTTTCTCGGAAAATTAACTCCAGTTCGTGCCTTATTCGGTCTCCACTTATGGTGTTCAGCATTGAAATATCTCGCTTGAGTAATTGAGCGGTCTCATGCTCAAGGTTGAATCCCAATCGTTGCTCGTAGCGTATTGCTCGTAGAATTCTGGTGGCATCATCGGTAAAACTCCCGGGGTGCAGGATGCGAATGAGATGTGCATCCAGGTCATCTTTGCCATTATAAGGGTCGAGCAGCTCTCCATAGTGCTCAGGGGTGAGGGATATTGCCATGGCATTGATGGAGAAATCCCTGCGGAAGAGGTCCTTTTCAATGGGGCATGGCGTAACTGTAGGCAGTGCACCATGACTAGCGTAAGTTTCGCTTCGAGCAGTAGCGATATCTATGGCAAAATCACCGCTCTTGATTTTAGCAGTGTTGAAGCGTGGATGTATCACTAATTTTGCCGCGCTCATTCTAGCTATCCGATTAGCTAGTTCTATGGCATCGCCCTCGGTTACCAAATCAAGGTCGAAATTAGGGTAGCCTATAAGTAGGTCTCGTACTATGCCTCCAACGAGGTAAACCCTTTGTCCTAGCTTGTTAGCCTCCGCGGAGGTATCTTGAAGTAACTCAAGGAGTTCCTTGGGAAAGTAGCTGTTAATTTTTGAGGCTAAATCCACTGTTGGATTGGCTCTGAGCTATGCCTTTGTCTTTACCGGCTCTGCTTTGGTAAAGCTCAACTCTTCGGCTTCAACGCCGATAGCTATGGTATCTCCCTCGTTAAAATCGCCACTCAGTATCTTTGTTGATAGGGGGTTTTCCACGTAGCGTTGAATAGCGCGCCGTAGCGGTCGTGCCCCATATTCAGGATTGTAGCCTTTGCTTATTAGCCATGATTTGGCTTCATTGTCTACCTTTAATGCAATATTGTGTTCGGCGAGACGCCGTTCTACATCTTTAATCAATAAGTCAATAATTTTTGCCAGATGTTGTTCAGTCAAAGGATGAAAGATGATGATGTCGTCTACCCGATTAAGCAGCTCAGGGCGGAAGGTACTCTTTAGCGCAGTCTCAATATTACTTCTTAACCGTTGTTCTTCATCTTTGTCGCGCTGGAGAAATCCAACACCTTGGCGGCGAAATTCCTCTGTTCCCAGGTTGCTGGTCATAATGACGATGGCATTTTTGAAGTCTACAGTTCTGCCATGTCCATCTGTGAGCCTGCCATCCTCTAATATTTGCAGCAAGATATTAAATACATCTGTATGTGCCTTCTCCACTTCATCCAGCAAAATCACGCGATAAGGACGGCGGCGCACTGCCTCGGTCAACTGCCCTCCTTCCTCATATCCTATATACCCCGGGGGTGCTCCGATGAGACGTGATACGGTATGCTTTTCCATATACTCTGACATATCAAGCCTTACCATGGCGTTCTCGTCATCGAAGAGGAATTCAGCCAGGGCTCGAGCTAGCTCAGTCTTACCTACCCCGGTAGGTCCCAGAAATATGAAGCTGCCTATAGGTCGTTTTGGGTCTTTGAGGCCAGCTCTGCCTCGCCTTATTGCCTCACAGACAGAAGCCACAGCTTCCTCCTGGTTTACTATCCTCTGGTGAACCCTCTCCTCCATGTGAACTAGCTTCTCACTTTCAGTTTCGAGCATTCGAGAAATGGGAATTCCAGTCCATTGAGAAATAAGTTGTGCGATATCTTCTTCACTAACCACGGCATCGGTCTTTATTCCTTGAAGCCATTTTGTCTTGGATTCGTTATATTTCGGCTCTAATTGTAATCTTTCCGCCCTCAGTTCAGCCGCCTGTTGATAGTCTCCCCACTGTGAAGCAGCCTGTTCTTCATCAAGCAAACGCTTTATCTTCTGTTCCAGCTCATTGACCTCTGGTGGAGCGCTCTCTCGGTCAATGCGCAGCTTGCTGGCAGCCTCATCAATGAGGTCAATGGCTTTGTCGGGCAAAAATCTGTCAGTGACATAGCGTTGACTGAGCTTCGCTGCAGCTACTAAGGCTGAATCATCGATTTTAATCTTATGGTGAGCTTCGTATCTGGGCTTTAGGCCCTTAAGCATCTCTATGGTATCATCGGCACTTGGTTCATTGATGAGAACGGGTTGAAAACGCCGCTCTAAGGCTTTGTCTTTTTCAATATGCTCTCGATATTCGTTCAGCGTGGTAGCTCCGATGCACTGAAGCTCACCTCGAGATAACGCTGGTTTGAGCATATTACTGGCATCAATCGCTCCTTCAGCACCACCAGCACCTACCACGGTATGAAGTTCATCGATGAACAGAATCACCTCCCCGCTTGCCTGGCGAATTTCGTCGAGAACTGCTTTCAGCCTTTCCTCGAATTCGCCTCGGAACTTACTCCCGGCTACTAATGCCCCCATGTCTAAGGCGATTACTCTTTTCCCCTTAAGTGAATTAGGGACATCATCAGCGACAATTCTTTGAGCGAGACCTTCAGCAATGGCTGTTTTGCCCACGCCAGCATCGCCAATGACCACGGGATTATTCTTAGTTCGTCGGGAGAGTATCTGCATTACTCGCTTGATCTCCCTTTCTCTTCCGATCACAGGGTCGAGCTTGCTGTGGCGGGCTAACTCGGTGAGGTCATGCCCGTATTTTGCCAGGGAGCGGTATTTGCTCTCGGCATGGCGGTCGGTAACCCGATGGGGACCGCGAATACGGCGCAATGCTTGATATATTTTCTCCTGGGTGATGCCGGACTCCCCCAGGATTTTGCTAGCATCACCTTTGCCCTCACCAGCGATGGCGATGAGCAGATGTTCACTGCTGACGAAGTCATCCTTTAGCCTGTCTGCTTCACGAGCGGCGTCTTCCATAAGTTGTTGAATACGGGGGGTAATATAAAGTTGTGTCCCTACGTAAGCTATCTGAGGATAACTTTTTAATGTTTTGTCTACCCGGCTTTTCACCTCTTCTATGTCTATACCAAGCTCTTGCAATATTTCCTGGGTTATTCCTTTTTCTTGTTCCAGCAGAGCTAGCAGTATATGTTCTACATCCCATTGGCTGTGTTGATAGCGGCGAACCAGCTCCTGTGAGGCTGTTAAAGCCTCCTGCGCTTGCTCGGTAAATCTTTCCGGCGTCATTGAGTATCTCCTCCCATTATGCTAAAATACAACTTAATTATAGCCAAAGGTAAAGCTTTTAGCAAAAAGTAAAGGGAGGTGATACAAATGGCGATGAGAAAATGGGAACCTTTCTCCGAGTTGGTGAGTTTAAGGCAAGCAATGGACAGGTTGTTTGAGGATAGCTTTGTTCACCCATCACGTTTCTTCGCAGCCTTTGGTGAACCAACAATGCCAGCGGTGGATGCTTATCAGACTCCCAATGAAGTGGTGGTGAAGGCAGCTCTACCGGGCATCAAGCCGGAGGACGTTGATATTGACATCACCGGTGATACTTTGACTATCAGGGGGGGAGTCAAGGCGGGGAAAGAAGTCAAGCAGCAGGCTTATTTCTATCAGGAGCAGCGCTATGGCGGCTTTTCTCGCAGTTTGACTCTTCCTGGCGGGCTCCAAGTGGATAAAGTTGATGCCACAATGGAGAATGGCCTGTTAACCATCATCATTCCTAAGAGTGAGAAAGTTAGACCGAAGGTAATCAAAGTTAAAACAAGAAGTAAATAATCTCATAAGCCCTGCTGTTGCAATAACTCTATAAATTGTTTAACGATATAAGCTGTAGCCCCCCAGACAATATATCCTTGATATTCATAGAAGTAGACCGGGAAAGGTTCCCCGTTAATAGTCATATATTCTTGCCTGAAGTTCTTTTTATCCATTAATGCTGATAAAGGAATGGAGAAAATTTGCTCTACCTCGTCATGATTTATGTTAAACGGGTAAGGATGAGGAATGAAGGCTACAAAAGGGGAAATAACGCAACCACTGGTGACAGTGATGGCATCATCTAATTCGCCCAAAATTTCAATGTCTTCCCTGACTAAGCCTATCTCTTCTTCGGCTTCCCTTAAAGCGGCGGTAACAAGGCTGGCGTCACTGGGCTGGCGGATTCCTCCCGGGAAGCATGCTTGTCCCTGGTGAAAGTTTAACACTCCACTCCTCTCGGTAAATAGAAGGTGATACTCTCCCTGGGCATAGAATAGAGGCACTAGCACCGCAGAGGGAATCAAATCTTTGTCATTAATCTTTTTGTTGTGATAATGACCGAGAATTTGCTTGATTTTCTGTTTCACCGCTTTATGATTATATCATGTGTAAAGCTTGCTAATATAGAAGCTAAAGAGCTATACTAAAAGTTTGAGGATTAAATACCTATGACAGAAAAGCGCGATTATTATGAAGTACTTGGAGTGCCTCGAAATGTCACTGAAGAGGAGATTAAGCGGGCATTCCGTAAGTTAGCCTTCAAATATCATCCTGACCATAACAAAGACCCTAATGCTGAGGAGAAATTTAAGGAGATAAATGAGGCATACCAGATTCTTGGCGACCCGGAAAGGAGAGCTAATTATGACCGTTATGGTGGGGTTGAGGGGGTGCAGGGATTTCCTGATTTTGATTTTGGTGGGCTTGGTGATATCTTCGAATCATTCTTCGGTTTTGGTGGAAGCCCATTTGGAGCTGCCACAGCTCAGCGTGCTCCACAGAGAGGGAATGATCTAAAAACATATATTACCCTTTCCTTTGAGGAGGCAGTTTTCGGTTGTAGTAAGGAAATTGAGGCAGAACGCGTTGAAAATTGCCCTTCATGCTATGGTCTTGGCACCAAGCTAGGAACAAGTCCTCAAACTTGCCCTGAATGCCATGGCACAGGACAGGTGAGAAGGGTTCGCCAGAGTTTCTTTGGACGTTTTACCAATGTTACCACTTGTCCCCACTGTTCAGGCAGTGGGGCGATAATAACTGACCCTTGTCCACATTGCCGTGGAAAAGGGCGGGTAAAAGTGAACCGGAGAGTGACGGTGAATATTCCCGCTGGCGTGGACGATGGCTATACCATGATTTTGGATGGCGAAGGTGATGTTGGCTTATATGGTGGCAGACCTGGTGACCTTTATGCCAGCCTCTCGGTAAAGCCAAGCAAGATATTCCACAGGGAAGGAAGCGATATCTTCTACGAATTGCCCCTGAATTTTGCCCAGGCTGCTCTGGGCGATGAGGTGGAGGTCCCTTCCTTGGATGGCGGAATAAAGTTAAACATACCCCCGGGCACTCAGGATGGAAGAGCTTTCCATTTGAAGGGAAAGGGGATACCCAGTGCCAATGGTCGTGGCCGGGGAGAGGAGATTGTCATAGTTCGCGTGGTTACCCCGGAGCACCTTGATAAAAGGCAAAAGCATCTTTTTCAGGAACTGGGCGAGATATTGCCAAAGCCTCGCCGATGCTAATCTTTTATTACCTTGCTGAAGCTAGCTATTACCTCAGTTGGCGGCTTATTTTGAAACAGCGTGTCATAAATAATTCCTGCTATGGGGGCTTCCAGACTGAGTTTTTTGGTTAGCTGATGAACTGCTATAGTGGTGGCAATCCCTTCAGCAACCTGTGGCATGGAGGCGGATATCTCAGCCAGGGAATATCCTTTAGCTAACTGATAACCAACATAGTGATTGCGACTTAGAGTGCTACTGCAGGTAGCTATCAAATCACCCAGGCCAGCTAACCAATAGAAGGTATCTCTCTTAGCCCCCAAAGTTAATCCCAGGGAAACAACTTCATTCCAACTCAAAGCAATGAAAGCAGCCTTGGCATTATCACCCAGTCCTAATCCATCGAGCATCCCGGCGCCCAGAGCAATAATGTTTTTTAATGCTCCGCATAGCTCTACACCAACAACATCATCAGTGGTAAATATGATGAATTTTGGTGACTGGAGCAAATTCTTCGCCTTTTTAGCAATGATGATATCTTGTGCAGCGATTACTGAAGCAGCGGGTAGTCCCTGGGCAATTTCCTTTGCCAGGTTGGGACCGGAGAGAACACAAATCTGCTCTTTCAGGGAAGGAACTTCTTCTTCCATTACCTCGGACATCCTTTTACCACTGCCCATCTCCAATCCCTTGGCAGCGCTCATTAATATCATTCTGTTATTCAGATGACGTTTAATCTGGGCGATGTTTTCTCGAAATTTCTGGGAAGGAACTGCCAGTATTACCAGGTCAGTTGCGGCAGTGGCTTCTGCAATGTCACTTGTGGAGGCGTAATCATGCTTTTGCTGGTTTAACTGCTCAGCTTCGTCTTCGCTTCTTGCCCACAATGTTACTGCTACGCCGTTATTACTTAACAAAGTTCCTAAAGTATTGCCCCAGGTGGTATTGCCAATGATAGTGGCTTTTGGCATGCTCTAGCTTATTTCTTCGCTTTTTTCACCCAGCCGCCGCTCTGTGCCTTGCTGTAGCCTTATTATATTTCCACGGTGCTGATAGATGACCATGGCTGTAGCTGCCAGGCTATAAGCAAGGTAAATGGGCGGGAGATTATAAGCAATGGTCATAGGTATTAATAAACACCATGTGGCAAGGACTGACATTATTGATGCCAGCGACATATACCTGCTGTTTAGGGCGACTACAGCTAAAACCTCACCGCCGAATATAGCTGCTGGTGGGAAAATAGGTATTAGCGTGCCAAAGAAAGAGGCTACGCCCCTTCCTCCTTTGAATTTCAGGAATATTGACCAGTTATGTCCTGCTAGCACGGCAAGCCCAGCCATTACTTGAGCTGCCTGGTAATAGTGGATATTCGCTCCAGCGATGGTTAACATACCTGAGCCAATAATCACTTTGGCTAAAACAACTGCTCCGGCAGCTTTGCATATATCAAGAACTATGGTTAAAACCCCTGCCTTAGTTCCTACGGCACGCATCACGTTAGTGCCACCAATCTTGCCACTTCCATATTTGGTGACATCAATACCTTTAGACACCTTGCCAATTATCAACCCGAAGGGAATAGAGCCAAGCAAATAAGCGATGACTATTACGCCAACAAACTCAGCGATTATCATTTTGCCACCTCCGCCTTTTTGTTGCTTTTATGACTGGACCTGGTGAAATTTAGCTGGAGCGACACACCACGGAAGCCAAACTTGGAACGAAGCTTTTTCTCTAAGTACCTCTGGTATGGGGAATAAATCAACTTTGGGTCGTTGACTTGGAAAACAAAGCTTGCTGGTCTGGACTTATCTTGGTAAGCGCGGATAATTTGTAACCTTCTTGTGCCTACCCGGGGGGGTAAATGACTATCCACTGCCTCTTTGATAGCTTCGTTGACTGCTGAGTCTGATAACCGTTTTTGCCTTTCCTGCCATACTTGACAGGCAAGAGGTAAGACACAGTCTACCATCTCTCCTGACTTAGCTGAGAGGTAAAGCATAGGTATATAATACATAAATTTTATCCGTTTTTCCAGACGTTGTTTGAATTCCTCCTTCTGTGCCTGTGGAATGATATCCCATTTATTGACTAACAGCACTATTCCTTTGCCTGCTTCCACGACGTAACTGGCAATATGTAAATCTTGAGCAGTGATAAATTCAGCAGCATCGAGCAACAGCAGAGCCACATCACATCGGTTAATTGCTTGAAGGGCACGAATTAAGCTGTAGTAATCAATCCCAGCATCCACACGTCCTCTCCGTTTAATCCCTGCAGTATCAATAAGCAAGATAGTCTTATTATTCCAATTAATCGTGGTGTCGATAGCATCACGAGTCGTTCCTGGTGCTTCATGAACGATGGCTCTTTCGTAGCCAATCAAGGCATTTAGCAACGTTGATTTGCCCGTATTTGGGCGTCCTATAATAGCTAACTTAATATCTTCTGAGCCTGTAACGCTACTGAGCACCGGGGTAATAAAGGCCAATACAGCTTCCATTAATTCGTCTATCCCAAGGTTATGATAGGCACTGATTGCTAATGGTGTTCCCATGCCAAGGCGATAAAAATCAGCCACTTGATTTACTTGATGTCCTGAATCAACCTTATTTACTGCTAGAACTATCGGTTTGTTGATAGTGCGTAGCATATCAGCTAATTCTTCATCAGCGGCAATGATGCCGTCCCTGGCATCCACCATGAAGATAATAACATCGGCCTGAGCGATAGCTACTTCTACTTGGTGCTTGACTTTTTGTTCCAGTAAAGAGGGAGGCTCTAATTGCCATCCACCGGTGTCAACTATGGTCAGTTCCTGTCCTTGCCAGGAGGTGGACACAAATATTCGGTCTCTGGTAGTTCCAGGGGAATCACTGATGACGGCGAGGCGCCTGCCTGCCAGACGATTAAGCAAGGTAGACTTGCCTACATTAGGTCGTCCTACAATTGCTACGACTGGCTTTGTCATTTAGGGTTCCGCTTTGATTTAGTAGGTAAAAGGATTTTGACTAGCAGTGCTTTTTGTAGATGAAGCCTGTTTTCTGCCTGGTCAAAGACTACTGACCTCGGGTCATCCAATAATCCTGGGGAAATTTCCTCACCATGATGAGCGGGCAAGGGATGCATGAACAAAACATCCTGCCTGGCGAAGGACAACAACCTCTCATCCACCTTATAATCGTGAAATGCTAAGCGACGTTTATCTGCTTCTGTATCCTGTCCCATGCTGGTCCATACATCAGTGTATACTATATCAGCGTTTGTGACAGCCTCTTCAGGACTAGTGAATAGTTCAATCCTGCTTTGGGATGAGGAGGCAAATTTCTTGCCTTGGCTTAATATTTCTTGATTGATTTCATAGCCTGCGGGCGAGGCGATGTGAAAATTCATGCCCGTAAGTGAAGTGGCAAGGAGAAGACTGTTGGCCACATTATTGCCATCACCGATGAACGCCATGGTTAAACCAGCGAGTCTCCCCTTCTTTTCATAAATGGTGAGCAGATCGGAGAGTGCCTGGCAAGGATGTTCCAGGTCAGAAAGCGCGTTGATTACTGGCACCTGTGAATATCTGGCCAGTGAAATCAATGTCTTGTGGGAGAAAGTGCGAGCAGCGATGCAATCAACGTAGCGGCTCAACACCTTAGCGACATCGGAAACTGATTCTCGCTTGTCTAATCCTACTTCTTGAGGGGATAGATAGATAGCATAACCACCCAGCTGATGTATGGCTATCTCAAAGCTAACTCTGGTGCGCAGGGAAGGCTTTTCAAACAGAAGAGCCAAGGTCTTTCCCGATAGTAGATGTGCTGAATCTTCCTCTTTCAAAGTCATAGCTTGCTCTATGACTTGTTTAATTTCCTGAGGACTAAAATCAGATACTGAAAGGAAATCCCTTTTCATTATTAGCCCTAAAGTGGAGTTTAGTATATCACGATTGCCAAATGTTATAATGGCTGAGGTGAACGCCAAAAGCAAGCCCTTATTGTTACTTTTTGATGGCAATTCCATAGTGCATCGTGCTTTTCATGCTTTGCCTCCGTTAACGGTATCCAAAACGGGCGAGATGGTAAATGCCGTTTATGGTTTTGTCAACACGCTGCTCAAAGTAACTGGTGAATTCAAGCCTACTTATTGGGCTTGTGCTTTTGACCGTCCCTCCCCGACATTCAGGCATAAGGAGTTCAAGGAATATAAAGCACAGCGGCCTCAAATACCCGAAGAACTTAAAAGGCAAATTAAATTGGTCCATCGGGTTGTGGAATCACTCCGTATCCCTATCTTTGAAATAGATGGCTTTGAGGCAGACGACGTTTTAGGAACTCTGGCAAGGAAAGCAAACGAGCAGGGAATCGAGGTTGTGATTGTTACCGGCGATAATGACATGCTCCAGGTGATATCGTTTGGGGTGAAGGCGCTTATTCCCAAGCGGACTTTCAGCGATACCACCCTTTATGATGAACAAGCGGTTGAAGGTAGGTATGGTATAAAGTCAACTCAGATTCCTGATTTCAAAGCGCTAGTTGGTGACCCCTCCGATAATATTCCCGGCATACCGAGCGTGGGAGAGAAAACGGCGGCTAAACTGCTACAGCAATTTGGTGATTTGGAGGGGATACAAGCTCATATTGGCGAAGTGATGCCTGAGAAACTGCGAGCAGTGCTATGCCAATACCTTCCTCAAACTTTCAAGAACAGGGAATTGACCACAATAGTCAGAGATGTTCCTATTGTCTTCGCTCCAGAGGGCTGTCAAGTGAGTGCTTATAACCGAAACGAAGTGGTGAATCTTTTCCGTGAACTTGAGTTCACCAAATTGCTTCCTAGACTACCGCAACACATAGGTGGGGAAGGTATCGGTGCCAAAAGCGAAGTTCTGGTGGGAACCAGTTATCAGGTGATAAATACTGAGGTAACCTTTAGTGAACTTGTTAACCAACTAAGCAAAGTAGATGATTTCGTTATCCATGTTGAGGCTGATGGGAAGCAAGCTATGACAGCAAAGTTGGTAGGAATAACGATATCGATAGCTTCAGGGAAGACATTTTATATACCCTTAGGATACTCTGGTTTAACTGAACCAATGCAGCTTTCCTTGCCTCAAGTCCTCGTTAGGCTAAAACCAATCTTGGAAGATGCCCGAATAGGGAAGACTAGCTACGATGGTAAGCGGGATATGATGGTGTTAGTCAACCACGGGGTGAAGTTAGAAAATGTAAATTTTGACGTTATGATTGCCGCTCATCTTGTTGGTGAGAAAAATCTCGAGCTTAAAGCACTTGCCTTTAACCGACTTGGCGTGGAAACGATGTCTACCGCAGAGCTGGTTGGGACGGGAAAGAATCAAACTTCACTAGCTGAATTAGAAGTGGAGCAAGTAGCTAAGCATAGTTGTGCCAGTATTGAGGCTATAAGGAAATTAAGGGATAACCTGGAACAGGAATTAAAACAATTGGGACTGTGGATGCTTTTTTCTCAGGTGGAAATGCCTCTGGTGCCAGTGCTGGTGGTAATGGAGAGAAACGGCATCGCTTTAGATACTAGCTTGCTTGGCGGGCTTTCTGCTCACTTGGCTGAGAGATTAGCAAAGCTTGAAGCAGAGATTTATAACAGCATA
>MNYD01000014.1 GCA_001872925.1 Dehalococcoidia bacterium CG2_30_46_19
AACGAGTTTGCAAAACTCTGCCCATTCAATTCACCGAGGAAATCAACGAAAACGAAGAGCCTACCAGTGACAAATTTCTTACGTGGCGTGGAGATTGAACTACGCATAACCTCTCCTCTCAAATGGGGTTGATTCTGCCGCAGTGCGGGCATCTGATGCTAGATGCCTTGAACCCGGGGGGCACCCTTAACTTAGTGCCACAGTCGCAGGTTATGGTCTTATAGTCACTGAGACGCCACAATAGGTCTGAGGTCTCGCGAGCCCGTTGGATCTCGTCTGGTTCCTTTTCTGTTACCTCTAATCCTGCTGCGCGAAGGCCAATGGCTCCGGTGGCCATGGCAGAGGCGGGCACAATCCGCCTACTCGTCTTGTGAACCTGTTGGTATGCCTGGTCGTAGTCAGCAAAAGAGGCTCCCCCAGCCATTGAGCGGAGGATACGTATTCTCTCAGAAATGGGCGGGTGGGTGCTGGTCAGGTCACTCGCCGACATACCCTTTTTACGGAAGGGATTGATGATATACATTGGCGCTGTTGCTTTGTTGGCCGATTTCAGCTGGCTGGTCGAAGCAGCCAGTTTTTCCAGCGCTGAGGCCAGTCCCTCGGGGTATCTAGTGTACAGCGCTGAGGAGGCATCAGCCAGATATTCCCTCTTCCTGGAGATGGCGAAGTAGATAAGCTGGGCCATAATCGGCGCCAGTACCATCAATACGATGGCCAGAACAAGAATTACTATTTGACCTGAGCCACCTCCCGATGAGGAACTCCTTCTGTTTCTGGCCATTCCGCTGAAGAACAGGATTCGCGTTGCATACCAGGCAAGAATGACGATGGTACCGAGAAGGACGGCGGTGATAGCCATCAATAGCACGTCACGGTTCTTTATGTGGGATATTTCGTGCCCGATGACACCTTGGAGTTGATCACGGTTGAGTTTTTGCAGCAGTCCAGAGGTGATGGCCACGGCCGCTCGATTGGGGTCTCGCCCGGTGGCGAAGGCGTTTAGTGCCGGGTCATCGATGATATAGATGTCGGGCACCTTCTCCAGCCCCGAGGCAATCTTCATCTCCTCAACTACGTTGTAGAGGCGCGGGTGGTCATCGCGGCTGATCTTTTTCGCCCGTGACAGCGCCAGCAGGATATTGTCCCCCCGGAAGAAGGCAAACAGACTCATCACTCCCCATACTACCAAAGCGATAATCAGGCCCCCGATGCCACTGTCAAAGAAGTACAGCCCCAGGAAGTAACCGACTAGGAGCAGCAATAACCCCATTCCGGCCACTAGTATTACTGATCTTGTCTGGTTAGACCTTATCTGTTCCCACATAGACTACAACATACCGGGTTAGGTGAAGCTGACCTTGGGTGCCTCTCTCTCCCCAGCTACGCTAACCTCAAAGAATTCGCTTGCCTTAAAGCCAGTCATGCTGGCTACCATGTTGGAGGGAAACATCTGGGTTCGGTTGTTATAACTGAGGACTGAATCATTGTAGTACTGGCGGGAAAAGCTTATTTTATTCTCGGTGGAGGTGAGCTCCTCCTGAAGAGCCAGGAAATTCTGATTGGCTTTGAGGTCGGGGTAATTTTCAACTACAGCGAGAAGCCGGCCCAAAGCAGAGCTTAACTCAGCCTCAGCCTTAGCCCGCACGGCTGGTCCGGAGGACGCTACCTGCTGGGCAAGGTTGCGGGCTTTGGTTATGGCTTCTAGTGTCTCCCGCTCGTACTTCATGTAGCCTTTGACTGTTTCGATAAGGTTGGGAATCAGGTCGTGTCGTCTCTTTAGCTGGACATCAATTTGTGCCCAAGCGTTCTTTACCTGATTGCGCAGCCTGACCAGCCTGTTATAGGTCACAATGAATAAGATAATAAGAATGACGACAACTCCAACAATGATGTACCATGTCATAGAACACCTCCTAAACGATTTGCACCTAGTTTACTCTAAAGAGGATTCTCCTGTCACCCGTGTCTGTCCTCCATAGTTCACTCCAGGGGCTTGAATACTTCTCCCAAGAAAGTGATGACCTCTTGCTGAGAACGCGTTTTCCCCGACGGTTTCCTGGCCAGCTGTCTTGTCAGTTGACCAAGCTCGCCACCGTCAAACCACAGTCCGTCTCCTCGTTGGCAGACATCAATCAGTATTCCAGGTTCTTGACCTATGCCTGTTTTCTTCATTTTCTGACCGCAGATCGGACACTTCCGCTTCTTCTCTGATGATTCGGCTTCTTCGGGACTGAGGATGTTGCTGAGGAACACATTCTGGCTCTCTAAGTTCATGGACTCCAGCAATAGTTCAAGTTCACCAGAATCAAACCATACGCCCTGACAGTTAGCACAATAATCAAGCTCAATCTTGTTGTACTCAACAACTATCATATCGCTCTTACAGGTAGGGCATATCATGACAGCCGCACCTCATAGTGGTTAACCGAATCGCGGTTATTTTGCATTTATATTCGCTCGTATTCCCGACCTCATTATACCTCAGCATCTGAACATTGAACAATCCGCTAGATTGGGTAATGGGAAGGCAAAAACAATATCCCTATGCCACCGGCATTCTAAGTTGCATTGTCAAGGTAGTTGCAGTGATGTATCCCTGCCCGTGCGGAATGTAATTACAACTTTTGAGAGGGAGGTGGTCCTGAGGTGGGGACGATGAGCCGTCCGCTATTCCAAACCGCATCGTGGAGCAACCAAGGCTGGCCCTGGGTTCCCCGGCCTTCGTCCCTCCTTCTACAGCTCAAAGGGATCCGTCCAGTTCATCGGCTACTGGCCTTTTACAGGCTCTGCAACGTTGTGCCCCTCTGAAGAGCGGCTTGCCGCACGAAGAACAGTGATAGCGCTCGCATTCAGCCCGGGCCCATTCCACGCAACCCTTCTCATCACCGTACTCAGCCACTTTCGCTCGCCATATGGGAATCGTCCGTGTCATCACCCGCGCACCAGTGGCAAAGCCGAAATTCTCGATCATGCCGCATGGCCATTCCCCACATTGATGGCAGGAGTAGTACCCTTTTGATTTCACGCAAGCCCGTATCGCACATATCCTGCAGTAACCGTAGATCTTCTTCGGCGGATCAGGCTGCATACAACCGAGGCATTCTGTGTCTTCAGGCTTTGTTCCATAAAGGTTCGCCATGGTCGTCTTGAGCTTCTCATTGCCGTCCCTTGTTGCGATGTAGACCCCACAGACACCGCAATACAACCCACACGGTGCCATCAGATCCTTGTTCCTGATTTCTTCCTCAGCCCACCCTTCCATAATTCATGTCTCCATAATCCGTGATATCTGTGATGATTCTACGCTGGACGCAATGTAATTACAACATTGGGCTGAATTGAGAAATTTTGTTAACTGGCGAAGATTCCCCCGTGTCCCGAAAGAAATCGGGGTGAGAGGATTTGAACCTCCGACCACCTGAACCCCATTCAGGTGCGCTACCAGGCTGCGCTACACCCCGTGCCTTATTTAATCCAATATGTTATCATAGCAAAGCTAATAAAGCAATTATCAGCGAGGATGTGACTATTGGGCAAGAAAAAGGTAACACCTGTACGAGTCCCTACAAAACACCAGGCGGCAAAATGGCAGCGGCAGAACCGCATTCGCCGCATAATAATAACTGCCAGCATTGTCTTCCTGGTCAGCATCATCAGCTATGTAATCTACGAATATTATGTTGCCCAAATCAAACCCTTCAATGAGAAAGTAATTACGGTAAACGATGTTTCCTTTGATATGAAATATTATGTAAATATGCTCGACGCCCAGACCAGGAATTTAGAACCGAATAGCACATACAGTTACACCTATGCAGTTGCTCAATATATTGAAGATGCCGAACTAATGAAGCAAGGAGCGAAAGAGCTCAATGTAACAGTGAGTGAAAAAGAGATACAAGAAATCGTCGTGGAGCAAAACTTCCCCAATGATGAAGTGTATCGAGATATAGCCAGGACTCTGCTATTAAGTGAAAACCTCTCAGAATATTTTGATTCCCAATTGCAGGGCAAAATGCTGCAGGCAAATATGCAAGTAATGCTTGTGGAGAGTGAACAGGTGGCTAACGCAGTGCTAGGCCGAGTTAGCAGTGGTGGAAACTTCACCGAGCTAGTCAGACAATTCTCTTACGATAATGTGACTAAAAAGTATGATGGCAATTTAGGCTGGCTTCCTGAAGAACTGATACCTCAAACTATCGCAGAGACCTTCAATCTTACCCCCGATGAAATAAGCCAGCCCATCTACGATAATTCAACCAGCAAGGATATTGGCTACTGGCTGATAAAGGTTAATGAAGAAGACCCCGAGAACGGGATAAATGTTAGTGCTATGTTGCTGGGCAGCGAGCAAGAGGCGCTGGAAATCAAGAGTGAGCTAGACAAAGCCAGTGATTTTAGCGAGCTTGCCAAGAGTTACTCCCAGCACAGCAGCAAATATAAAGGGGGCGAACTCGGCTGGCTCAAAGAAGAGGAAAAGGCGACAAACAATTTTAGCGACGCCTTCAATGAAGTTGCCTTCCAGCTTTCCACAGGTCAGGTGAGCGAACCAGTCAAGGATGAAACTGTCCAAACCAAAGGAGGTTATTGGATAGTCAAAGTTTGGGATAAGCAGCAGCGTGAATTGGACACGGATGCTCGGGCAGTGGTAAAAAATAAACACTTCAGTGAATGGCTTCAACTGCAAAGGGAAAATAGCACTATTGAGAATAAACTTGATAGCACGAGAATGGCCTGGGCTGCAAACGAAGTTATCAAAAGAAGGTAAATATGCAGACAAAGCGAGAGGTAAATATCGGCTTGTTAGGTCTTGGAGTTGTAGGCAGTAGCGTAGCTCATGTTTTACTGGAGAAGAAGGATGGCCTGGCAGAGCAACTGGGAGTGCCTCTGATATTAAAAAAGGTGCTGGAAAAACGCCCTGTAGGACTTGAACCCGGATTACTAACACGTAATGCCAAAGAAATTTTAACTGACCCAAAAATAGACATAGTCATTGAGGTTATTGGAGGAGAACACCCTGCCGCAGAATATATTAAGCAAGCCCTCACCAATGGAAAGCATGTAGTTACTGCCAATAAGGAAGTGATTGCTAAACATGGCCATGAGCTATTTTCACTGGCAAAGGAACACAACGTTGAACTTCGCTATGAAGCAAGCGTAGGCAGCGGCATACCGCTCATTTCCTCCTTCCAGGAAGGCTTAGCCGCCAACGATATCTCAGCCATTTATGCCATCCTCAATGGCACCACCAACTACATTTTAACCAGAATGGCGCAGGAAAAACTGGATTTCCCAATAGCGTTAAAACAAGCCCAGGAATTAGGCTATGCCGAGTCCGACCCTTCAAATGATATCGAAGGGAGAGACACAGCTTACAAATTAGTTATCCTGGCTAACTTAGCTTTGCACGCTAAACTAGACCCTCAAGAGATATACTGTGAAGGAATTTCCCACCTTGCCGCCCAAGATTTCCGCTATGCTGAAGAATTTGGTTATGTTATAAAGCTCCTCGCAATAGCTAAACGCTATGGCAACATTATCGAGGCTCGAGTGCACCCTGTTTTTCTTCCCAGGGATTCCCAACTGGCTAAAGTAGATGGTGTTTATAACGCCATTCAAGCCGAAGGCGACCTGGCTGGTAAATTGCTCTTCTACGGGGAAGGAGCAGGAGGAATGCGAGCTGCCAGCGCTATTGTTGCCGATGTGTTGACCATAGTTAGAAACAATCGCCTGGGGGTAACCGTCACGCCAGAAACAGGTATAAACGAAGAGCTAATCCTCAAGCCGATGTCAGATGTAGTGACACGCTACTACTTCAGGCTAGATGTGGCTGACCGTCCTGGCGTTTTAGCACAAATCTCCAAGGTTCTGGGGGATAATTCCATCAGCATTTCATCGGTGATTCAGAAAGAGAGCAACCGAGCAGCTCAGACTGCCGAGATAGTCATCATAACCCACCCGGCAAGGGAAAATGCAGCGCAGAAAGCCATTGAACAACTAAAATTGTTAACTGTGGTGAACCAAGTGAGTAGCTTTATCAGGATTGAGGAATGAAGCAAGGTGTTCTCGCTAGATACCGCCACCTGTTGCCCGTCACCGCGGCCACCCCTATAGTAACGCTTGGCGAGGGAGATACTCCCCTGGTAAGGTCTCAAAATCTGGAGAAGGAACTTGGATGTGGGGAACTATACTTTAAATTAGAAGGATGCAATCCCACTGGTTCATTTAAAGACCGTGGTATGGTGGTCGCCGTAGCCAAGGCAGTGGAGAGTGGCAGCTCCACCATTATTTGTGCTTCCACAGGCAATACCAGCGCTTCAGCAGCAGCCTATGGAACCCGCTTTGGAATGAGAACCATCGTTATCATACCTAAAGGCAAAATAGCCATGGGAAAATTAGCTCAAGCCTTTGTTTACGGCGCCCAAATCGTGGGCATAAGAGGCAACTTTGACCAGGCGCTGCAGATAGTCCGTTCCTTAACCGAAAAATACCCCGTTACCCTGGTTAACTCGCTTAATCCAAATCGCATCGAAGGTCAGAAAACAGCTTCATTTGAAATCATCGATGATCTAGGAGATGCTCCGGATTATCTATTTATTCCTGTAGGCAATGCCGGGAACATAACCGCTTACTGGAAGGGATTTAAAGAATACCACCGTATTGGCAAGGCAAGCCATACCCCAAAGATGATGGGCTTTCAAGCTGCTGGCGCTGCACCCATAGTTCTGGGCAAACCGGTTAAATACCCCAAAACTATCGCCACTGCTATCCGCATTGGCAACCCTGCCAGCTGGGAGAAAGCAACGGCGGCAAGAGACGAATCTGGCGGCATCATAGATTTGGTGACCGATGATGAGATTTTGAACGCCTATAAATTATTAGCAATCAAGGAAGGCGTCTTCGGTGAGCCAGCGTCAGCTGCCTCAGTGGCGGGACTCATCAAGATGGCAAAGAGCGAGAATTTCTCAGACAAGAAAATAGTTTGTATTATCACCGGAACGGGATTAAAAGACCCCAATGTGCCCCGCAGATATGCTCAGCCACCAGCAGAATTGTCTGCCGACTTAAGCGCAGTGGAAGATTTTCTGTTCAAGGACTAAAAATCTACAAGTCACCGGTTACCTTTTCTTTGCCAGCGAAGGCGTTCGCTCCTGATGAGCCATTTGCAGGTGCTTTCTCCAACAAGCTACGTGGACATATACGCCACAGCTAACACAGTAATAAATTTTCGTCCTTGCTTCTTTACCACAAACAGGACAGTTCATCAGCTACTTCCCTTTTGTCATTCCTCCTTGTTTCCCTTCTTAGCCTTGCCATTGCTCGGTTCCGGACTCCCTTTTCTATTATCAGTGACATAGAATCCCGGACCCTTGAAAATTATCGGCACCAGGGAGAATAGACGCTCTGCCTTGACTCCACAATGAGTGCAAAAAACCGGCAAATTATCATCGCTGAACTTCAGCTTAACCTCAAACTTAAATTTGCACTGCGGACATCGATACTCATAGGTAGGCAAGAAAATCACCCTCCTTTTACAGTCACATACTTAATTTCGAGCTATTTAAAATCTGTTGCCTCCGCCTAAACGACGTCGATGTTGTTGGCGTTATATATCGGCATAATCAACTGGTTATATTAACAATTTAATTAGCAATCTGCAACAACAAGTGCTAATTATTTTAGCTTGTAGTGGAGTAAAATTCAAATTTCTCGGCCAAAATGGATTATAATGATTCCAAAATGAAGGAGAGATAGCTATGGAAAAAATAGCCACGAAAGACATCGGTAAATTCAGTCATCATTATCCTAAATTAGCAGCTATAATTACTGCTAGCTCTGGAGGAAAAGAAAACGCCATGACGGCAGCATGGCATAGCTCGATATCCATCAATCCCCCTATCTACGGCATCTCTATTTCCCCCAAAAGGTTTACCTACCAGCTTATCAGCCAAAGCAAGGAATTCGGCATTAACTTCATCCCTTTCGAAAAAGCTCATTTGGCTGCCTCTGTTGGTGGAACTTCGGGACAGAAGATAGACAAGTTCCAAAAGCTTAACATCCTGAAAGAAAATCCGATAAAAACCGGGGTTCCTTTATTGAAGGACGCCTATGCCTCTTATGAATGCAAGCTTTTAGACAGCAAGATTTATGGCGACCATGTCTGGGTAGTTGGTGAGATTGTCGCGGTACACTTTCAAGAGGGAATATTCACCGGAAACGGAATACTTGACTTGGGTAAGGTAAAACCACTTCTTTACCTCGGCTCTGAGTTCTATGCCACCGCGGACAAAGATAGCCTAAATTTTATAACGAGGAGGATTTGAAATGATTGATAAGGATAGAATTAGAATGGCAACCGCTTCCATAATCGAGGCTATAGGGCAAGACTTGTCGAGGGAAAGCATAAAGGATACCCCGCAGCGTGTTGCCGATATGTATGTAGAACTTTTCTCGGGATTGGATATTGACCCCAAAGCTGAACTAGCCACAGGCTTTGAGGAAGGTCATCATGAAATGGTGATCTTAAAAGATATTCCTTTCTACTCTATGTGTGAACACCATTTACTTCCATTTTATGGTGTAGCTCATGTAGGCTATATTCCCAGTGTAAATGGCAAGGTGGTGGGAATAAGCAAGCTAGCAAGGGTGGTGGAAATATTTGCCAGGCGTCCCCAACTCCAGGAGAGAATGACCGGGCAAATCGCCGATACTATTTTCGAAGCTCTTCAACCGGATGGCGTAGGAGTACTTATCCAAGCAGAACACTTATGTATGATAATGAGGGGGATTAAAAAGCCGGGGAGCACCGTGATAACCTCAGCGGTGAGGGGAGCTTTTCGCAGCAAAATAATCACCCGCTCCGAGTTTTTGTCCTTAATTCAAAAGAGGTAATCATTTTGCCATTGTGCCCCTTTTCATCGTCATTGCGAGCCGAAGGAGTGGCAACCTCAGAAAAGCAAAACTCAAAAATCAAAGGGCAAAATGACAGAGCAAAAATAAGTTAAAAGTCAAAGATCGAAATGAGGAAGGATTTTTGCCTTTTGAGCTGTAATTTTGATTTTTTATCTTTGATTTTTGATTCTCTTTAGGATTTAGTGCTTTGAGTTTAGTGCTTTAACTTGGGGATTGCGGAGCCTGTTCCGAGTAAAACGAGGAATCCCGCTCCTCGCAATGACATCTCTATGTTCTTTATTCGTGGCGAAGCGCCTCAATAGGGTCAAGACGCGCGGCACGGAACGCTGGATAAATACCAGAGACAAGCCCGACAAAAAGCGACACTCCCACCGCCAGAGCAACAGCATCTCCAGGAAGCATCGCTGAAAATGGGAATCCAGCATTTGCTGCGAAGATGGAGGCAACCATGACTACAAGCCATCCCAGACCGATACCCAGGATGCCACCACAAATGCCTAATACTGCGGATTCAGTGAGAAATTGAGTTAAAATATCACGGCGCTTCGCTCCCAAGGCTTTCCTGAGACCAATTTCTCTGGTGCGCTCTACCACAGAAACAAGCATGATATTCATGATTCCAATGCTGCCAACGACCAAGGAGATGCCAGCTATAGCACCGAGAATAATCAAAAGTATCGTCCCCACTTGGTCCACAATGCGGGCTACAGCATCCATGCTCATGACACTGAAGTCATCGTCGTCCCCTTCCCTGATATGATGTCGCTGCCTGAGGATATTAATAATTTCTTCTTTAGCCGAGTTTATCCCGCTTTCGCTTTTTGCCTGAACACTAATCATCTGAATAGTGTGCCCTATGCTGCTCGTTTGTTGAGCAAACAGCGTCGATTGTACCGTAGATAGGGGAGCGAACACCATTAAATCCTCAATTCCAAAAGCACCTCCTTTGGTTTTCAATACACCGATGACCTTAAATTGCTGTCCGTTCATCCTTAAAGTTTGACCCACAGGAGACATTAAACCAAACAACTCTTCAGATATTTGGTGTCCCAAAACCACTACCCTCGATCTTCCGGCATAATCGTTTTCGTTGATAAATCTGCCCTGAGCTACCTCAAGGTTATTGACCTGCTGGTATTCTGGCGTTACTCCGCCAACCCTACCCCCCACATTTTCTCCCCCCGCCTTTAGCTGAGCAGAGGTTTGTATCGCTGGTGCTACCAAGGCTACAGAAGGGGCATTACGAGGGTCGGCAATCGCTTCAGCATCCTCTAAAGTCAATGTTTGGGCAGTTCCCAGGGGACCACCTATGCCCATCATAGCTGTAGGTGCACCAGGAAGAACATAGATGAGATTAGTTCCCAATGCCGCGAATTGCTCCCGCTGCATCTCCTGGTCTATTCTGCCCAGGGAAACAACAGAGATAACTGCAGCTACACCTATTAAAATGCCCAGCATGGTCAAAGCTGAACGCAATTTGTTACCAGACAAGGCATGCAAAGCGATAATGATGCAGTCCTTTATTTTCATGCTATTGCTTCAATTTTACCATCACGCATCTTGATGCTACGCTGTGTATAAGCAGCAATGTCTGCTTCATGAGTCACCAAAACGATGGTAATTCCTTGTTCATTCAGCTTTTGAAAAAGAAGCATGATTTCCTTACTGGTCTGGGTATCGAGATTGCCGGTAGGCTCATCAGCTAAGATAAGGGAGGGATTATTTATCAATGCTCGAGCAATAGCTACCCTCTGTTGCTCACCACCAGCAAGTTCGTTAGGCCTGTGATGCGCTCGCTGAGCTAAACCTACCGATTCCAGGGCTTGTAACGCTCTTTGTCGCCGATTTCCGGCGCCGCCGTAAATAAGCGGTAACTCTACATTATCTAAAGCGGTGTTTCTGGGCAGCAGGTTAAAACTCTGGAAAACAAACCCCAGCTTTTTATTTCTTATTTCCGCTAATTTATTATCATTTAGTTTGCTTACTTGAACCCCCTCCAGGCGATATTCTCCTGAAGTTGGTTTATCAAGGCAGCCAATGATATGCATCAATGTAGATTTGCCTGAGCCTGATGGCCCGATGATGGATACCATTTCCCTGGGCTCAATACGCAAGCTCACTCCATTGAGAGCCACAACCTCTGTTCGCCCCATTTTGTATATCTTGGTTATGTTATCTAGCTCAATCATCTAACCTTAAAACAAGGGGATTTGCGATACCTGAGGCAAAACTACCTCTTCCCCCTCATCCAATCCT
>MNYD01000143.1 GCA_001872925.1 Dehalococcoidia bacterium CG2_30_46_19
ATAGCGGTTCAATCCGCCTTGACAGGGCATCTGGTTCTCTCCTCTCTTCATGCCAACGATGCCGCGGGCGTTATTTATCGTCTTCTCGACCTGGGTATAGAGCCCTTCCTCGCTGCCTCAGCACTTATTGGCACGGTAGCTCAGCGTATGGTGCGGCGTGTTTGTACCGACTGTGCCCATTATGTCAAAGTCTCAAAATTAGAGCAGGTGGCTTATGAAAAGGAAATTGGGGAGCGCAGGGAGGAATTTCTTTCTGGCAGTGGTTGTGAACAATGTGCTTATTCAGGGTATCGAGGCCGGATTGGAATGTTTGAGGTGCTTCATTTGAGTGACGAGCTGAGGATGATGATACTGAGAAGGGCCAGTAACGTTGAATTTCGGGAACAGGCAATCAAGGATGGCATGGTTCCATTAATTAGAGATGGTATGCTCAAGGTAAAGGAGGGCATAACTACTCCTTCTGAGGTATTGCGTAATGCCTATACCATGGAGGAATAAACATGGCATATATATCAGGTCAAATCAGGGAGAAACTGGCAAGCAAAGATGGTCGTTCATTTGCCGTAAAGATGAGGGTGTTTAAGAATGTAGTGCGAGGCTTTAGCCTCGTGCACGACCCTGAAGGGTCGCACTACACGAGGGTGTTTAAAAATGTAGTTGCCCAATTTATTGGGCAAATGCGCCTGATGAATCAGGCAACTACAGGAATATGAAAGTGAAAATCCTAAGCACCAAATACGAAATACTAAACAATGTAAAAGAGCAGTCAGCGGTTAGCTAACGACTGAAAGCTGATGGCTGCTAAATTCAGTTTTGGTATTTGAATTTGGAATTTAGAATTTGTTTAGAGTTTAGAAATTAGGATTTAGAATTTAAGGTTGTTGAAATGCCTAAAAACGAACGCAAAATCAAAATTAAACAGCCTAAAGATTGTAAGGAGGTTCTATGGATTTTGAGTATCTAGCGTATAGCAAAGACAGGCAACTACTCAAGGGTAAAATCAGTGCTGCTTCGGAGGAGGCAGCCATCACTACCCTTAATTATAGTGATTTGCGGGTGGTGAGTTTAAAGGTGTTTACTCCATTTTTCAATCTGGGGAGGTTGACCGCTGTCTTCACGACGATAAAGCCCAAAGAGGTGGTCATGTTTTCCAGACAGCTAGCCTTGCTTCTCGAATCAGGGACTGACCTCGTTGGTGCCCTTGAGTTATTGCAAGCACAAATTGGCAATCATGCCTTACAGAAGATGGTGAAGGAGATAATCACCGATGTTCGTGGTGGTGCCAAGCTATCCCAGGCGATGTCAAAACATCCCAAGGCTTTCTCCAAACTCTATTGCCGCACTGTTGCTATCGGTGAGGAGACTGGTAACTTAGAGCAGGTGTTGAGGCAAATGGCTGATTACCTTGAAAAACAAGCCGGTGCTGCCTCCAGGGTAAAGAGCGCCATGATTTATCCCATAATAATACTTGTCCTGGTAATCCTCGTTATTGCCATAATGGTCTTCTTTGTTATGCCTAATTTTATGAACCTTTATGGAGCACTTGGTGCTCGACTGCCCCTGGCGACCAGAGCTCTTCTCGCAATAAGCGGCTTCCTGCTAAATTACTGGTGGATAATCTTGCTTGCCGTAGTGGGTATCGCTGCTGGTGTTTATGCTTATATCAAGACCCCGGCGGGCAGATATCGCTGGGACATGTTTATGCTCAAGGTGCCTCTTCTTGGTCCTGTTACCCATTTCAGCGAGCTTTCACGTTGTGCCAGTACTATATCCACTTTGTTTCGTGCTGGCGTTCCATTGCCCGAGATAATGACTCTGGCTATTGATAATGCTCAAAATAAAGTGATTGTTAATGCACTGACCACTGTGCGTGACGAAATGCTTAAAGGGCAAGGGCTATCACGTCCTATGTCTCGAAATCCTGTTTTCCCTCCCCTTATAGTGCAGATGGCTGCTGTTGGTGAAGGGACCGGTAACCTCGATGCCACTATGGAAACCGTGGCACAGAGTTATGAAATGGAAGCCAATAGCCGCACCGATGCTCTTATCGCTTCCATTACGCCAATCACCACCATAATTATGGGGGCCATAGTAGGCTTCATCGCTCTGGCTCTCATCTCTGCTATGTATGGTGTTTTTGGGCAGATAGGTTAAACAGCATTGCTGTACTAGAGATTGTTTAGCAACCCATCCCCTGACCCCCTTCCCTTGCTAAGGGAAGGGGGAGTACAGGTAAGAGAGGGGTGAAACCCCTCTCTTTAAATCTCTTCCCCGGTGAGGGTGACAAAGGGTCAGAAATTCTAAATCCGAAATACTAAACAATGTAAAAGAGCGGTCAGCAGTCAGCATATAAAAATCCCTCTAAATCCCCCTTTAGAAAAGGGGGTTCAACGCCCCCGTAAGGGGGATTTGACCATTTGAAAAAGCAAAACTCGAAAATCAAAGGGCAAAAGGACAGAGCAAAGTTTAGGAATGTAGTGCGAGGCTTTAGCCTCGTGCACGACCCTGAAGGGTCGCACTACAAAAGGAAGACGTGCCTCGCAATGATACCCCCCCTCTGTCATTGCGAGCTCACTTCACCTGTCATTCTGAGGAAGCGAAGCGACCGAAGAATCTCCTGTAGACCCTTCCCCTTCACGGAGCCTGTCCTGAGCGGTATGAGATTCTTCCCCTTCCTCTTCGTTACACTCAGCGTCAGGGTCAGAATGACAAGAAGCGAAGGGTTCAGGGTCAGGGTGACAAAAGGGATGTCGTTGCGAGCCCACTTCACCTGTCATTGCCAGCCCTTTTCCCCTTGTCATTGCGAGCGTAGCGTGGCAATCCCAGCAGAAATCTCCTCTCCCTTGAAGGGAAAGGACTAAGGTGAGGGTGACAAAGGGTCAGAAATTCTGAATCCGAAATACTAAACAATGTAAAAGAGCGGTCAGCGGTCAGTAATCAGCATATAAAAATCCCTCTAAATCCCCCTTTAGAAAAGGGGGTTCAACGCCCCCGTAAGGGGGATTTGACCATTTAAGCTCGAAAATCAAAGGGCAAAAGGACAAGGCAAAAATAAGTCAAAAATCAAAAGTTAAAGTTTGAACTGGAAGTATTCTTGCACTTTGCGGTGTACTTTTGCTTTTTTACTTTTGCATTTTGGTGTTGGTATTTTAGTCTTGGTATTTTAGTCCTAATATAGGGACCAGAATATTTCCCGTAGTGTAGTGCGAGGCTTTAGCCTCGTGCACGACCCTGAAGGGTCGCGCTACAAAAGGAAGGCGTGCCTGGCAATGACATGCCTATTCGTGACTGCGGCGCCTTCTTAGCTGTCATTACAGCTTCTTTTTACTGTCATTGCGAGC